>NZ_JAVRCL010000079.1:0-33242 GCF_034530775.1 Nostoc sp. DedSLP04
TTACCTTTAAGACATGAACGGATCACAAGTAGCGAAAGTCCAATTGGGAAAGCGGGTTAGCACGGATTTCTCACCACATTTCGATCGAGCCATTGATGATGAGCGCGATTCGATTTTCGAGCGATGGCTAAATCGGGATGAACTGTTTCTTAGTGAAGTCGTGTTAGTCACTAATAATATAAGTACAACTACACTCAATACAGTTCGGTTAAACTCTAAGCGGTATTGAGAACAGAAAAAGTGAGCGTTTCTAATTTAGCTCCTTGCCCTCTATGTAGTTGACCGACTTTGGCTTGCTTCATACTCTGTATTTAGCGAAAGTATTGAACCATTTTTTATCTTATGCTGCAACGGCTTCCTTGCCATGTTGCCGCAGCAGATCCATCAGTTCATCGCGATAGTCGTGGAAGGTGGAATGACGCTTGATCGTGGGGCTACGCTCCGGCAAATTGATGGTCATCACCTTGCGTACTGTGCCAGGACAAGCACCCAAGGCATAGATGCGGTTGGACAGGAAAACGGCTTCCTCGACATCGTGGGTGATCATGAAAATTGTAATGTTGGTGCGCTGCCAGAGGTCAAGTATAAATTCATGCATCGATTCTTTAGTGTGGATATCGAGCGCACCAAACGGCTCATCCATGAGCAACACTTTAGGTTCAGACGCAAGGGCGCGGGCGATCGCAACACGTTGCTTCATCCCACCCGATAGCTCCTTGGGTAGCGAACCGCTAAAGCGGGACAAGCCGACGATGCTGAGAAAGTAGCTTGCCTGTTCGCGTCGCTCTTTTTTAGGAACGCCTTGCAGTTTGAGTCCAAACTCGGTATTTTCTTGCACGTTCATCCAGGGATAGAGCGTGTAGTTCTGAAACACCATGCCGCGATCGGGGCCTGGGCCAGCGATCTGCTTGCCATCAATGCGTACTTCTCCCGATGTCGGGCTATCGAGTCCAGCAATTTGGCGGAGTAGCGTGGATTTGCCGGAACCGGAGGCACCGACCGCGCAAATAAATTCGCCCTGCTCGATTGCCATGTTAATATCTTTGAGAACTACGAGCGTACCGGATTGAGTCGAAAAGTGTTTGTTGAGCTTATTGACTTGTAAAAACATTGGTTTAGCCTCTCTAGGTTAAATGTTCTATCGAGTTGTTTATCGCTGCTGATTTGTCCACTTGCAGGTGACGCGAAGCAGATACTGAAATAACAAATCAAATGTCAATCCGATGATGCCAATCACAATTAGTCCAACAAAGATTTCATCGGTTCGTAAAAATCGACCGGCAACGCTAATGCGTCTTCCTAATCCTTCGTTTGCGGCAATTAGTTCTGACACAATCACAAGCTGCCAAGCGGCAGCTAAGTTGATCCGGCAAGCATCCAAAATGCCGGGAAGAACGTGCGGTAAAATCACCTGAGTTAGTGTTGCCCAGCGATCGCCACCCAGCATATAGGTTGCTTCAATCAACTCTTTAGGCACAAACTTTACAGTATCCATCACCATCAACGTATTGAAGAAAAACACGCCGATGAAAATCAGCATAATTTTCGGTTCTTCGCCAATGCCCAAGTAGAGAATCAGCAGTGGAATAAAGGCGGGTGCAGGCATATAGCGCATTAGACCAAATAGCGGCTCTAATAAAGCGCGAATGCTGGGAAAACTCCCCATCAAAATCCCAACTGGAATTGAGAAACTTGCTGCTAACAAAAAGCCAACAGCAACCCGCCAAAGACTTGCTACAGTGTCTTTGAGCAGTTCGCGTGTCATCCACAAGCGCTCAAAGGCTTCTGCAACTTTCGCTGGCGTTGGCAAAAACTTGGGATCGATGTTGCCGAAGCTGGTTACTGCCCACCAGAGCAATAGTGGCAGGGCAATCGAAGTAATGGTTAATACTGTATAAAGGGGCTTAGGGATATCTTCGACCAGCCGCCAAAAAACCGTAGATTTCATGGTTTTTGGTTTGGTGAATGGTTGGAGCGAGCGAGGCGGAGTGCTGTGGCTCATCGTTTAAATTTGGGGTGAGGGATTCAGGCAGACAAGTAACACCGAATTTGCTAGTTTTATCCAGACTTAGTTCGCTTTTGCATATAGGCTTTAACGAAGCGATCGTCAAATAAAAATGTTGTATTCGGTTTGTTTTTCGCCAACCCCACATCAATCAGAAATTGGCTCATTTGCTCGGTAGCATACAGTAAAGAAGCCATGTTGTTGCCAGGTTGAAAAGCTTTCAGATTTTCTTCAACTGTGAAAAGGCGCGTACCATCGGCATATTGTTTGTATTCCTCAACTGGCACACCTGCCCGTTTTGACATGATGATGTAGGCACGATCCTGGTTTTCCCGGATGTAATCGAGCGTGGCAAACCAAGAATCAACAAGTGCCTGAATTTCTTTGGGATGTTCATTCAAAAATTTACGCGACACGACCAAGTGATCGGAAATTGCACCCGGAAAGTCTTTAGAACTGAACAATTCTTTACTACCCGATCGCTGCAATGCCTGTGTTGTAAACGGTGCAAAAACGGCAACTGCATCAACTTGACCGGCAGCAAAAGCAGCAGCCGCTTTTCCTGTTTCCAAAGGCACAAACTGAATGTCTTGGGGCGTTAAGCCAGCTTGTTTCATGCCCAGCAACAGCAAAAAGTGATCGACGGTGCCTTCTTCGGCAGCCACTTTTTTACCACGCAAATCTGCAACGCTGTTGATTCCTCCTGCGACGATGACTTTATCGTTGCCGGTCGAGTTGTCGTTGACTAGCACCACGACTTGATCTGCGCCTCCTGCTACCGAACTGAGCGTATCGCCTAGGGTTTGACTATTGGCATCAATTTGTCCGGCTGCAAGGGTGCTAATGGATTCAAGGTAGCCATCGAACCACTTAAGGTTAACGGTTGTATTTTTAGTTTTAAAAATTCCTTGCTCTTGAGCAACTTGCCAGGGAAACCAACCCGGCCAAGCGCTGAAACCCAAGTTTATCGTTCTAGCTTTGCTGTTAACGGCTGCTGCTGCCTCGGCTTCGGTGGTAGTTTTAATATATACTGCTGGGTTTGTGCAGCTTACAGCTAAAGACATAACAACTAAAAATAACAGGCAAGTTGTGAGGAGCGATCGCTTTTTCATAGGCAAAATAATATTTTTTAATTGCAAATAATAAGGTAAAGGGCAATAAACTCGAATTGATATAACAAAGCCCGGAAAGAATCATTCAGCATTTAATAGCTGAAAACTTCCTCCCGGGCTTTTCCCCCGCCGTGTAATAAACTAATTAGGCGCTCAAAATTCACAACCAATTAGCTTACCGACTTCTCTTGGACCAGCATTTGTATCTAATCCAGAAACAAGTTCAACACTTGCTCCGTTTAACCCAAACCGGAACCCTAGAAGTCTATAAATTTTGCGTTCAATTAAACTTTTAAATTGTCCAGACAATTGCTCATTTAAGAACCTACTATCTAGAACAAGTAGAATACTGAAAACCTACATTTGTTTTTTCTTTTCACCGAACACTCTAACAACGAGTGAATTCCCAAATTGTATTAAATGATACGATAATTAAATAAAAGGTGAGGATTTGTTGATATTTGCATGGTTTTTTTCAAAAAAGCGATCGCTGCCTCAGAGCGATCGCACCTGCCACTTTATTGCTTTTCAATCGCAGATTCAGATAATTTTTAGCTGCACAAAACTGTTAAAAAGTAATTACGGATACAAATTTCTTTGATTACTCCTGCTAAAAACATAATGAACAAATATTGTGTAAAAATGCTAACCTAAATAGGAAACGCCCTATTTACAATATTGTCGAAGTTTAGCAAACTCAAATTACAAACTGAATAAGGATGAGCTTCTAGGGTTCCGATCGCGCCTTTGTGTGTGATGGCTGGTCCAAGAGAAGCAGCCGACTCTGAGCGAGTCGGTCACACGGCGGGAAAAAAGCCCGGGAGAGCCAGACAGTATGACTGTATTGGTAATCTCCTGGGCTTTGTTATTTGAGTCAGTAGTTTCTCCAATTCCAGAGGTTGAGCCTTTGGCAATTCCTAAACCGATCGTCCAACCGTAACAAGAGGATTTTATGGTGCAAGCATCTGTTCTGCCGAATATGGGGGTAATTGATCCGAGCCTGATTTTGCTTGATGAAAAGCTGCCTGGTGGTGCGTATTGGCATTACGCGATCAAACGGGGAAACACCTTGCGTGTAACTGATTTGGAAGGATCTCAGGGTGTTTCGATGATTTGCTACAACGCGGATAGCCCCATCGAGCGGGTTAATGTGGCAGATACCGCCAAGATTCAGTTCAACGCCTTCCTCAAAAAGGGCATGGTAATTTACTCTGACATGGGACGCATTTTGTTCTCCATCACAGAGGATACCTCCGGCTATCACGATCTGATTTGTGGTTGCAGCAATGCTGCTAGCAACGCTGCAAAATACGGCGAGGGGTCTTACAACAAATATGGGGAAAGCGATTATAACAACTCCCGCAACAATTTTCTCAAGGCTTTGGGCAAGCGCGGTTTAACCCGCAAAGACTTAATGCCTAACCTCAATTTATTTAGCCGGGTGGCAGTGCGTCCGAATGGAGATTTGGAATATGTCGCAGGCGAGGAAAAACCCGGCAGCTTTATTGATTTGCGGGCGGAAATGAATGTGTTGGTAATTATTTCCAACTGTCCCCATGTATTGCACCCCGATACAGTGTATAAGCCTAAGCCAATTCAGCTTACCGTTTGGAAATCGTCTGCACCTGCACCGGACGATCTGTGCCGCACTGCAAACGAACAAGTGATTCGTGGTTTCACTAACACTGATGCGTTGTTTGCTCAAGAGTAGTTGGGCTGGAATCTGTAACTTAATTTTTTTGCATTTGAAAATAGCACAGGAGTCCTAATTATGGTCGCAACATTACCCATTGAACTCGATCCAGCAACAGCAATTTACGATCGCGAGTTGGCTGCCCGTCAGCCCTGGTCTAAAATCATCAAAAAAGGGCAAATTTTACGGATTATCGACTTACTAGGCAATCAAGCCGTTGATACATTATTTTACAACGCTTATGATTCCTCAGAGCGTTATAGCGCTCCCGATACCATTGTCCGTCAAGGCAACATTTTCATTACTACAGGCACTCAGTTGATTTCCAACGAAGGCAACGTGATGATGACTGTCATCCACGATCAGTGTGGCAAACACGATACCTTGGGTGGAGCCTGTAGTATGGAAAGCAACTCAGTGCGTTATGGGCTGCACAAGAAGCATCTGCACGCTTGTGTCGAGAATTATTTGCTGGAACTGAGCAAATACGAGATGAACAAACGCGATCTCGTTAGTAATGTGAATTTCTATATGAATGTTCCCGTTAGCGAAGACGGCACATTGGAAATTGTCGATGGTATTTCAGAAGCCGGGAAGATCGTCGATCTGCGGGCAGAGATGGATGTGATGGTGTTGATTTCTAACTGTCCGCAAATCAACAACCCGTGCAATGCTTATAATCCCACACCAATCCGGTTGATTGTTTGGGACGCAGTGTAGGCTATCGCGCATTTAATTTGTACAACTAGGGCGGGCAAGATGCCCACCCCACAAGAGATTCCTTTTTTTGAGGATGCAAATTAAAAGATTTTTAGCTTAGTAAGGTGCGTTAGCCTGCGGCGTAACACATCCTACAAAACTTAATTACGTTAGCGTAGCGCGAAAGAGTCCGCGAGCGTAATTACGAATTACGAATTACGAATTACGAATTACGAATTATCTTAGCGCTGATGTTCAACAAAGTTTTGATTGCTAATCGGGGTGAAATTGCTTGCCGAATTATTCGCACCCTCGATCGCCTCGGTGTTGCCTCGGTTGCAGTCTATTCCCAAGCCGATGCCCATGCTGCCCATGTTGCTGCGGCTGGGGAAGCTGTCTGTGTGGGAGAAGCTGCGGCGGCGCAAAGTTATCTTCGGACTGAGGCGATTTTGGCGGCTGCACAAGCAACCGGTGCTGAGGCGATTCATCCCGGCTATGGCTTTTTGAGCGAAAATGTAGCATTTGCCGAAGCTTGTGCTGAAGCAGGGATTGTCTTTATTGGCCCTACACCCGATCAACTGCGGCGATTTGGACTCAAACATGAAGCAAGAGCGATCGCACAAGCTGCTGGAGTGCCACTTGTCCCCGGTAGTTTGTTGCTAGATAATTTGCAAGAGGTGAAACAGGCAGCAGCAGAAATTGGCTACCCTGTGATGATCAAAAGTACCGCAGGGGGTGGCGGTATTGGAATGCAGTTGTGCCGGAGTGAAGACACTTTGGCAGACTTATTTGAAAATGTCCAACGGTTAAGTCGGAATAATTTTAGCCAGAGTGGAGTATTTTTAGAAAAATACATCGAACGGGCGCGGCACATTGAAGTGCAAATTTTTGGTGATGGTGAAGGAAATGTCGTTGCCCTTGGTGAACGCGATTGTTCAACGCAACGGCGCAATCAAAAAGTCATTGAAGAAGCCCCTGCACCGAACATTAGTGATACTCTGCGGCAGCGCTTGTATGAGTCTGCCGTTAAACTCGGCCAGGGAATTCGCTATCAATCGGCGGGTACGGTTGAGTTTATCTACGATGTAGATACCCAACAGTTCTACTTTTTAGAGGTGAATACTCGCTTACAAGTGGAACATGGCGTAACAGAAGCGATTACAGGTGTGGATTTAGTAGAGTGGATGGTGCGTCAGGCAGCGGGCGAGTCGCTGGAGTTGACATCCTACCAGTACCAACCGCAAGGGCATTCAATTCAGGTGCGGGTGTATGCCGAAGATCCAAATAAAAATTTTCAGCCGAGTTCGGGTGAGTTAACTCAAGTGCAATTTGCTTCTGGCATTCGCTGTGATACTTGGATTGCGACTGGCACAAAAGTGTCGCCGTTTTACGATCCATTGTTGGCGAAGATAATTGTGCATGGAGAAACAAGAGAAGATGCGATCGCTACTCTCCAAACTGCCCTAGCCCAATCTCGCATCGACGGCATTGAAACCAATTTGGAATATCTGCGCCAAATTATTGCCGATTCTACGTTTATTCAGGGCAATATTACCACAAAATTTACTAATACCTTTACCTATCGCCCTCACACAATTGATGTGCTAGTTGCAGGCACAATGACCACCATTCAAGATTATCCTGGACGAGTGGGCTACTGGAATGTCGGTGTACCGCCCTCTGGCCCTATGGATTCTCTAGCGTTTCGGTTGGGCAACCGGATTTTAGGCAATTCAGAATCGGCAGCTGGGTTGGAGTGTACGCTATCTGGCCCCGCTCTACGCTTCAATTGCGACACTGTGATTTGCCTCACGGGAGCGCAGATGAAAGCTACCCTAGATAAACAGCCGATTTCCTATTGGACGGCAGTTCCGGTAAAAGCAGGAAGTACGCTACGGTTGGGCAACATTCAGGGCGATGGTTTCCGTACATATATTAGCGTGCAAGGCGGGTTTGATGTACCCGATTATTTAGGCAGTAAAGCAACTTTTACTCTGGGTGGGTTTGGTGGACATGGCGGCAGAGCCTTACAGGTAGGTGATGTCTTGAAATTGCATCCCTCTACGTCCCAACCGCAGCCCATTTCCCCCGAATTGATTCCCACCTACTCAAATCATTGGGAAATTGGCGTTTTATATGGGCCTCACGGTGCGCCGGATTTCTTCACCGATGCAGACATCGAGACTTTTTTCAATACTCATTGGGAAGTACATTACAACTCAGCGCGAACAGGAATTCGCTTGATTGGGCCAAAACCAACCTGGGCGCGGCAAGATGGCGGTGAAGCGGGGCTACATTCTTCTAATATTCACGACAATGCTTATGCCGTTGGGACAATTGATTTTACCGGAGATATGCCAATCATCCTGGGTTTGGATGGGCCGAGTTTAGGCGGTTTTGTCTGTCCAGCAACGATCGCCGAAGCACAACTCTGGAAAATTGGGCAACTCAAACCGGGCAATACGGTGCAATTCCGTCGCCTCACCTTTGAGCAAGCATTGCACCAAGAATTACAGTTAGATCGACAAATCCAAACTTTGCAACTAAAGGAAGCATTGACGCTGGAGGCTGACGGTTCCGAATATCAGGCAATTGTGGCAGAAATTCCCGCAACTGATGAGCAAATTGCTGTTACTTACCGTCAAGCTAGCGATAAATATTTGCTGATTGAATACGGAGATTTGGTACTGGATTTAAAGTTGCGTTTCCGGGTGCATGAGTTAATGGTTCATTTGCAAAAGAACCCGATTGATGGGATTTTGGAATTAACGCCGGGAATGCGATCGCTACAAATTCACTACGATAGCCGCATCATTTCGCAATCAAATTTAGTTACCGCATTACAAAACATCGAATCTCATCTACCGGATATTTCCGATCTAGAAGTGCCAACTCGTATTGTACATCTGCCGTTATCCTGGGATGATGAATCTACTCAACTAGCCATTCAAAAATATATGCAGTCGGTGCGAAAAGATGCACCGTGGTGTCCTAGCAATATTGAATTTATTCGGCGGATTAATGGACTGGGTAGCATTGCAGAAGTTAAAGAAATTCTTTTTAATGCCAGTTACTTAGTGATGGGTTTAGGCGATGTTTATCTCGGTGCGCCAGTGGCAGTCCCGCTCGATCCGCGTCATCGCCTCGTCACCACAAAATACAATCCAGCCCGTACCTGGACTCCTGAGAATGCAGTTGGCATCGGTGGTGCATATCTCTGCGTTTATGGTATGGAGGGGCCGGGTGGCTATCAGTTTGTTGGACGCACCGTGCAGATGTGGAATCGCTACAAACAAACCGCAGATTTTAAAGATGGTAAACCCTGGCTATTGCGATTCTTCGATCAAATTCGGTTTTATCCAGTTTCTCACGAGGAGTTAATGCGCCACCGAGAGGATTTTATTGAAGGCAAGTTCAAACTAAAAGTTGAAGAAACCACGTTTAAATTTGGCGACTATCAACAGTTTTTGCAGGAAATTGCCCAAGAAACGATGACATGCCAAACCCGCCAGCGAATTGCCTTTCGAGAAGAACGCGATCGCTGGACAGCTACAGCCGAAGATGAAAACACACTTGTCGCCGCCGACCCCCCACCAGCAGCAACAACAACTATTCCTGATGATTGCTACGCTCTAACCGCCCCAACAACAGCAAATGTCTGGCAGGTGTTAATCAAACCAGGCGATCGCATTACAGAAGACACGAGTGCGATCGTGTTGGAAGCTATGAAACAGGAAATGACTCTGTTACCAGACGATCCAGGAACGGTAGTAGAAGTCCTCTGCGAACCGGGGCAACTCGTCACCGCCGGACAGATATTAGCAATTATCCGAGGAGAAGCACCATGACGGACTTTATCAGCCTGGATATTGAATCGCTGCTTACAGCTTATCGATCCGCTCAATTGCAACCCACGGATGTCATTGAGGAAATTTATCGCCGGATTGCTGCACGGGGAAACGATGCTGTCTGGATTCATCTATTACCACAAGCAGAAGCGATCGCTCAAGCTCAAGTTCTTGCTGGCAGAAATTTAGATGACTTGCCCCTCTACGGTATCCCCTTCGCCGTGAAAGATAACATCGATGTGGCGAAAATGCCCACGACTGCTGCCTGTCCAGCCTACAGCTACATTCCAGAAAAGACGGCAACGGTAGTCGATCGCTTACTGCAAGCCGGGGCAATTTTGATCGGCAAAACCAATCTCGATCAATTTGCCACGGGGTTAGTTGGGGTGCGATCGCCTTATGGAGCCTGTAGCAGTGTTTTCCACGACGATTATATTTCCGGTGGCTCTAGTTCTGGTTCGGCAGTGGCAGTCGCGGCGGGGTTAGTAAGCTTTTCTCTAGGCACTGATACAGCTGGTTCTGGACGAGTTCCAGCAGCGTTTAACAACATTGTCGGACTCAAGCCTACCAGAGGTGTATTAAGTACTTCCGGCGTAGTGCCTGCCTGTCGTTCGCTCGATTGCGTTTCCATTTTCACATTGAATTGCCAAGATGCTGCGATCGTCTGGCAAGTTGCCGGTGGCTTTGATACCAGCGATAGTTATTCTCGTCAAATTCCACCACAAACCGCAGCAATTCCATCATCATTTTCCTTTGGAGTCCCCAAGCCAGATCAATTGAAGTTCTTCGGTGATGCAGCCGCAGCAGATTTGTATGAGCAAGGATTACAGAGGTTAAAAGCGATCGGCGGAAATCTTGTAGAAATTGATTTTCAGCCCTTTCAGCAAGCTGCTGATTTACTCTACTCCGGTGCTTGGGTAGCAGAACGGCTCGCCGCTATCCAATCATTTTTTGAAACTCAAGCTGATGCCATGCATCCCGTTGTCCGCCAAATAATTAGCAATGGTTTACGCTACACAGCAGTAGATACTTTCAAAGGTTTTTACGCTTTAGAAGCACTCAAGCAAGAAGCTGCACAGCAGTGGCAAAAAGTCAATATTCTAGCGTTACCTACCACCGGGACAATCTACACCAAAGCGGAAGTAGAAGCTGATGCGATCGCTCTCAACACTAACCTGGGCTACTACACCAACTTTGTCAACTTGATGGACTTGTGTGCGATCGCCCTTCCCTCTGGCTTTCGTGCCAACGGTTTGCCTACTGGCATCACTTTAATCGGGCAAAGTTTTCAAGATTTATCCCTGTGCCAATTGGGTATCCGCTATCACCATCAGATGGGCGTTACTTATGGCAAAACAACTTCTCTAAAGATTTCCCCATGACAATTACATCCACTAATTTGATTACTATTGCTGTTGTTGGCGCTCATCTCACTGGACAACCCTTAAACTATCAACTGCAAGAGCGCCATGCCACCCTACTAAAAACCTGCAAAACCGCCCCTACCTATCGTTTTTATGCCCTTGCCAATACCCAACCACCCAAACCTGGATTAATAAAAGTTCTTGATGGTTCTGGGGTAGGCATTGAAATAGAAGTTTGGCAACTGAGTGCAGAAGGCTTTGGTACTTTTGTCGCCGCAGTACCCCCACCCCTAGTGATTGGCACCTTAGACCTGGGAGACGGTTCCTCAGTCAAAGGATTTTTGTGTGAACCCTATGTGATTCCCGATGCACAAGATATTTCCCAGTATGGCGGGTGGCGCAATTATCTTGCTAGTTTGTCAGATTCCTGAAGCGATGATCAAGCCCCGTTGGGGCGGGGTTACAGGTTTGTTTTTTCCGGCGTTTTCTCCCCGTTGTTGGCGGTTGCTCTAAAGTCTTAGGTTCAAAAGATGCTAATTGTGAATTGGTATTAGGCTTTGAGTGGAATAGCACGCTTGTAAAGCTGAAAGCTCGTCTGGGCAGGGTGTTGGGGGTAGGGTGTAGGGTGTAGGGAAAAATCAAGAAAAGTGAACAGGGTGCAGGTTGTATTGGGTGTGGGGTGTAGGGAAATTAAGCCACCCCTTGTGGGTGGGGCTTTTACCTGCCTTGCGAAATAAGGATTTTTCGTGCGCGTGGGGCGAGGCTTTAAACCTGCACCCTACACCCTACACCCTACACCCTACACCCTAACCCCTGCCCTGACCAGGTTTCAGCTTTACAAGCATGCTATTCGGCTTTGAGTGTCAAATCGATTAATTCAACTTGGTACTATAGTTTTGAAAAATAAATTCTGATTAAAGGGGAATATGAATGGCGATCGCTATTCGACAAGCTCCTGACGACGAACTTGAGGCGCTGATTCCGATACTACTGTTGGCAGAACAATCGGAGCGTGCACTGCGATGGGGGCTTGCTAACCTCGTTGATGCTGTATATCGTATGGACGACAGCGAACACTTGGTTGGTGCAGCAACAATGAAATGGCGCAGCGATCCCTGCGAAATTATGGAACTGGCTATAGCCCGTGAGTTTCAAGGGCAGGGTTTAGGTAAGGAGTTCATTGCTTGGTTGGTTAAAGAGGCAAGGCAACGCGGCAAGAGGCAGATGCTCGTTGGCACATCTAATTCAAGTATTGCCAACATTGCTTTTTATCAAAAGTGTGGATTTCGGATGGATTGTGTGCGCCAGGACTACTTTTGGTATTTACCTCAGCCAAGCTACGAAAACAGCATTCAGATTCAGGACTTGCTCGTATTTCGTTTCGATTTAGTGCCATGCTCAACTACAAAAAAACAAACTCAAAGAGGAAAAGCAAATTAGGTAAGAAAGCTACGGTAGAATTAGTTTTTCGGGATAAAGAGGAAGAATGGCAGGAATGATGGTTACCACTTAAGTACTGCCTGCTCACCGAAAAATTTACAGATTAATTGAGATAGTAGCCTAGATATAGGTATGGCTACTTTAAGTTTGAGTGACTAGTGCTATGTATATTGAATCATTATCGATAGCAACCTTGGAGCAAGCAATTCAGTTAAGAGACGAGGTTTTTCCAGGCGTGAGTAATAGTAGTGATGGGCAATCGCTGGTGGCAAGTTTATATCTAGATGAATATGCTCAATGGTTTTCAAACAGCGGAATTACTCAACTCAATTACTGGGTTGCTATCGATGAGGAATCTTTCCAAGTAATTGGGTTGACTGGGTTATACTGCAAAAGCGAAGACGAACAAGAAGCTAACTGGTTAGGCTGGTTTTGTGTAGCATCACGATTTCGAGGAAAAGGAATTGGAAAAGAGCTATTAGACTTTACCATCGACTTAGCACAAGCAAAACTAAAAAGGTACTTACGTTTGTATACTTGGGAACATCCCTCTTCTTACGTAGCTCGGATGCTTTATCTCAAACGCGGTTTTTACCAAATTGGTGAATCTCTAAACAACAGTGGATTTAAAACTATCTATCTTGAACTCCAACTCGATAGCATTATTCATAGTGGATGAGGAAATTCATCTGGTTACGATACTGCTCGGTTAAGCAAATAAACGCTTGTCGCCGCTTCTGAGATATCAAATGGGTTCTATACAATATCATCCAGAAAGCCGCACTCAGCGCAATCCCAATGCACCCGCGCTGACCAGTCGCGGTCAAACTCATATCCACATTGGGGACACTTGCCAGTAATGCAGCAACAGATGTAAATGCAGACCCCACAGTTAAGATGAAGACGGCTACGATTCTGGATATGTGTTTGAGCATGAAATTCTCTTAGGCGGTAAAGAAATTAACTCTTGTTAGACTCTTGTGTAGACACAACCATCCAACAACAATTCTTTTAGCACCTTGAGTCATAACTTATAAAGTGATGTAAAGCACAATGTAACAACTATTCATAGCCAGTAAAAAGATTGCTCTCAAGTTTTTTACCCTGCCCCCAATCAAGCGAACGCGAGTAGCGTCTCGTAGAGAGGAAAATAGAGCGATCGCTGTTTAGTCTAGTACATGAAAGATACCACTAAGCAATTTAACGCTCTTGATTTGGGATCAATCTCTGGCATTTTGCTTTAGATACTGGCGCACTCCAGCACTCATTGCTAGTAGGTTAGGTTGTATATTTTTTCCTAAAAAATCTTCAACTACATTAGCAATTGTACTTGTGAGGAAGAATGGTACTCCGTTGATTTGTTTTGGGTCAATTGCTAGTTCACCACGGCTTTCAATTATTGTCGTATTGCCGTCTGATAGAAAGCGATTCTTGCCAGAACACTTAACTGCTTTTGTGAAAGCGTGAGTTTCAATACGCCATTCAACTGTAAATAGAGCCTGATTCCACGTATTGTATTCTGTCCACGAGAGCATTTCTTCACTGAGGATAACTCTGGCTGCTGCTGGAATTTCGCTACCACCATGCCACTCATTAACAGTATAAATATTACTGCCTACTTCACTACGTGATTTAACTTCGATGTCGCGCACGTTTGGCATATAGGGAACTAGTTCAACCAGTTTGTCACGATAGGTAGCATAAACCAGGGAACGGGGAAAAGGAATTTGAGTATTAGCACAGATGAGCATTAATTAATACCATATCCAAACATAGACATAACAAAGAATTGCCGAGAATTTAGCGATGGCGTAACCGCCCACCAGAGGCGATCGCAATATAACTATTTTTCACAGTAGCATTTCAAATCCAGTAAAAAGCTACTTTTTTTGTCGCATCGGGTCAGGTCACAAAGTGGCAGAATAAATCGGCGAAGTCTGCCGTGACATCGAAAAGCCTTGCTGTGTATAGCGGACATGATATCAAAATAAGGTGAGATTTAATAACTTAAGTCTTGAAATATGAAAAGATAGTCAGATAAGAAAAGCGCTGAGTCAGCAGCGCAGTTAGGAAATTGGTAGGTTTATACAATAAAGCTAGTATGCTGGCACTAACTGTATAGACTGATCGAAAAGTTTAGTTAACAGCCATCTCTTGTATCGCTGTTAATTGAACTTTATCACCCTTGTATTTGCGATCGCACAGACTGGAAACGGGACTATCACGCTATCCATTCCGCCCAATCGGGGCTTTGGCCTCAGTTCTGGAAACACTACTCAGAAAACTGCATAAAAACACTCAACTGGATCTATTAAGTCAGTGAAGGGTTTTAAACCCAAAATCTGGAATACTGTTGCTTGCCTTTGTAGCTAAGTATCTACAGAGGTACAGGCTCCCTAGTAGTTCAGCTGAAAGTATATATTAAACAGGAAAAAGGCTTGATATGCAAAAGCAAATTTTGAGTTTAGCGATCGCATTACCAACGATATTATTCACTGCATTACCTACTTTGGCAAATCCTGTACAACTTATTACACCTAAAGTTGGTAATTTACAACCAGTTCTGGTAAAAGGAGAGTTTCAAACTCCTGTAATTGAGAATCAACTCAGGAACCCAGGAGATGGCCAATCACCGGGGCCAACCGGTGGGAACTCGCCAGTAAAAGGCCCTGGGCCCAGACCTCCTCGCAAAGATGTGTTGTTGCAACTGGGTACAGGTTTACAAAATACGATCGATTCTAGCTCCGTAAATCTGAACATAGCCAACCCCGTTCTTGGTCGCTAATATTCGGGTTAGTTTTGAGGTAATCTTTCAGCAATTTACAACTGCGAATCAGTAGATTGTTTAAATCTTGGGTTTGCAGTTCTGTGCTTTGAAGACGCCAAAGTTTAGCTGTACCATCAAAACTGGCAGAAGCCAAAAATTTCCCATCGGGGCTAAAACTGAGGCTCAATACTGCATCAGTATGTCCTGGAAGAGTTTTGAGTTTTCTGCCATCACGGTTCCAAAGTTTAATGCTTCCATCACCGCTCGCTGAGGCGAGTATTTTACCATCAGGACTAAAGCTGACACTGTAGATGGCATCAGTATGTCCTGTAAGAGTTTGTAGTAAAGTTCCATTGCTGACTTGCCAGAGTTTGATAGTTTTATCAGCACTAGCCGAGGCGAGTACTTGACCGTCAGGACTAAAACTGATGGCGTTGACAGCATTAGTATGTCCTAACAAAGTATACAGCAACTTGCCATCCTTAACTCTCCAAAGCAAAACTTTGTTATCTCTACCAGCTGAGGCCAGTACTTGACCATCAGGGCTGAAACGAACGCTCAAAACTTCAGCCGTGTGTCCTTGGAGAGTTTTAATTAAAGCTTTTCTTTGAATATTCCAAAGTTTAATGGTCATATCAGCACTGGCGCTGGCCAGAATTTGACTATTTGGGCTAAAGCTGAGACTATTGACTTCGCGCTGATGACCTTGGAGGGTTTTAATCATATAGCCGTCACGAGTCCGCCAAAGTTTAATGTAATGGTCAAGACTTGCTGAGGCTAATGTCTCGCCGTCAGGGCTGAAGGCTAAACCGTAGACTTCCTTACTGTGTCCATAAATTGAAGTATTATAGCCTTCCAGAGTTTGGCGCAAAGTTCCGTCACGCTGCCAAAGTTTTATCGTAGTGTCTTGACCTGCGGTGGCTAGAGTTTGTCCATCGGGGCTAAAACTCACACTATAGAGTTGACCTTGAGATCCTGTGAGAGTTTTGAATAGAGGATTATCTCGTTGCCAAAGTCTAACAGTTTTATCAGCGCCAGCCGAAACTAAGGTCTGGTCATCTGGGCTAAAACTGGTGCTGTAGACTGCAATGCTATGTCCTAATAAAGTTTGGCGTAAAAAGCCGTCTTGAGAACTCCAAAGTTTGATTGTGCTATCAGCGCTGGTGGAAGCTAGGGTTTGACCATCATGGCTGAAGTTAACGCTAAGAACTGCTGCATTGTGCGCTGCAATACTTCTCAGCAGTGTGCCATCTCTGCGCCAGAGTCTCACGGTTTTATCTTCACTAGCTGAAGCTATTTGACCATCGGGGCTAAAAGCGACACTGGAAACTCCGGCGCTATGCCCAAGTAGGGTTTTTTGCAACAATCCATCGCTAACCCTCCAAAGTTTAACAGTTTTATCTGCACTAGCGATCGCCAAAATTTCACCATCAGGGCTAAAACTGACACTATTAACAAAATCCTTAGATCCGTTAAAAGTTCTGAGCAAATGACCATTGCTAACTTGCCAAATTTTAGCAGTGCGATCGGCGCTACCAGTAGCGATCGTCTCACCGTTGGCAGACCAAGATAAACTCAGAACTTCCGCAGTATGACCTTTTAGTGTTCTAATTAAACCACCGTCGCTAGTTCTCCACAGCTTGACGGTGCGATCAAAACTAGCAGTTGCGATCGTTTGACCATCTGGGCTGAAACTGACACTCCGTACTATATCAGTATGCCCTGTTAATGTTCGTAACTTTGTGCCATCCCGTCCCCAAATTATGGCCGTTTTGTCGTTGCTAGCCGATACAATTGTTTTGCCGTCAGGACTGAAACTCACGCTCGATACTTCAGCGCCATGCCCTTCCAAACGGTTGCGTTCTTGGGTTCCAGAAATTACTTGTTGTAAAACATTGAGAGTCTGAGTTTGCACCTCGGCTGGTGCGCCAAAAGTGTTTTTTAGCTGTTTACCTGCTTTGACGCTGGCAATTAATGCTTCTAACTGCTGATGTGATAAAAGATTGGCTTGAGATGACGCATTTAAGGCTTCAATTTCTCGCAATTGGGCTGCTTGGGATTTCCAATAGGCTAAAGAGCCGAAACAGACAGCCGCTAATCCCAAAATACTGAGTGCAACTACAGCCCTTTGGGCTTGCTTGAGTCTGGTTTTTTCTTGTTGTTGCTGTTGTTTTCTTTGTACTAAACAAGCTTCAATAAACCGTTGTACATCAGCAGAAAGTTCGTCGGTATATTTAATATAGATATCTTCTGCCTCTGCTAGTCGCACTCCTTGCAGCAAGAAATCAGCTTGCTGACTACGTTGCAGCCATAATTGGGAAGCCTGTTCAATTTGCCTTTGTTTTCGCAAGCGATCGCGGTTTTCTTCTAACCACCAGCGTAAAGTTGACCAATGACGGATGAGGATTTCATGGGCAACTTCTACTGTGATGGGAGAAGGGGAGAAGGGGAGTAGCACTTCGGCTACGCTCAGTGACCGGGAGGTAGGGGAGGCAGGGGGAGAAATGTTTTCTGGTTCGCCTTGTCTACTTTGTCCTTTTGTTACTTCTTCTTCTAAATTCATCACCACTAACTTGGCAGTAGTTAAGGCGTTGAGGGTTTTTTCTACCAATGCGGCGGGATATTTTTTGACTATCAACTCTGATTTATGTACCCGCCTGCGTGTATCTTCTGTACCCTCACCTAGTTGTGTCAAAGATAAAAAAATCCATTTAGCACACTCTCGCATTTGGGGATCTAAATTTTCGTAAACAGCCTGAGACGATCGCTCTAATGCTCCTTGAATTCCACCTAGTTGCTCTTGATAAGTTTGTAAAGTCAACTCACCAGCAACTCGATGTTGCCATAATTGCTCTAAAACAAATTCTAGTAACGGTAAATCTCCTGGTGAGTGATTTAGCTCTCGCAACAATACTTCCACCAGTTCTGGTTCTACTTTTAACCCGACTTGTTGAGCCGGGTTGAGAATCACCCGCCGATAATCATCTAAACTTAGTTTCGGTGGAACTAACACGCTCAAATCCTGCAAAGCTTTAGCCAGTGCTGGTACTTCTAAACAGGAGGCAATAAAATCTGCCCGTAAAGTAATAATTAATTTGAAGCGATCGCCAGCATATTGCACCGCTCCCAGCAATAATTCTAAAAATAGCTCTCTGTCTGGAGTCGGAGCTAGAGTAAAGATTTCCTCAAACTGATCTACCACTAGCACCACAACTCGATAGGGTTGGTTGCGTATCCAGTAAACAAATCCCTCTACCCCTTGGTGAAATATTCCCTCTAACAAGAGATGGGGGGATTGGGGACTGGGGACTGGGGATTGGGGACTGGGAACTGGGTAAGAATAATTCTTTTGCTCTTTTACTCCCCCTGCCCCCCCTGCCTCCCCTGCCTCCCCTGCCCCCCCTGCCCCTCTGCTCCCCTGCTCCCCTTCCACTCCCCCAAGCCGCCGCGCTAAAGCTTCAAGCGGATTTGCCCCTGGACGAATACTTCCAATCCACCATTGTTCGCTGCTGGGTATTTGTTTACCCAATCGCAGTTGGGGAATTACACCAGCTTGCACAATTGAAGATTTGCCGCTTCCAGAAGCACCGATGACGGCTAGAAAAGAGCGATCGCGTAGTTGATGAATTAACTGCTGAGTTAAAGCTTCTCTACCGTAAAAATACTGACTATCTTCTTCCAAAAAAGCATTTAGTCCCATGTATGGGCATACCCCCAAATCCAATCCTGTGGTTGTTTCTGGTGTGTTCGTGTAAGTTTTTGCTTGGAGAATTTCTATAATGCCTTGCGTGCCTGATAGCCAGATGTAAAGAGGAACACCGCTACCTGCTAAGGATAATTGTAGTTGAGCGATCGCTCCGGCAGCTGAGAGTCCATCTGTATGCGTTGCCGCCATCAAAGTATCAAGAAATTTTTGGGCAAAGCGTTCTGGTTCTTCAGCAGGTGAGGCGTAGGCTATTAAACATTGTCCTTGGTGGGAGTCAATTTGCAAATCTTCTACCCAACCTTGCAAGGATGTATTAGCTACAGGACAATCGAGGATAATAATTTGTTGAGCTGTACAGAGGCGTAGCTGTTGTTTCAACCAAGAACGCTTGATGCGGATATTTTCTGCCAGCAATAACCATTCGCCTGCCTCTGTTTCTTCAATTCGTCCGCGCAGATAAAGCAGAATCACTTCTGATGCTGGTTGTTGTAAATGACGAGCGATCGCTTCTTTGGTGCGATCGGCAGATACTTTTGTTGCTGGCAAATACTCTAGTGCAAAATCTCCAGAACTTCCGAGAAATTTGCTAATATCTAGTGTTGTTTTGCTGACTGATAATCCCTCCACTACTATTCCTATCCGGCGATGCACTCCAAGAGTTGCCTGAGTTAATCTTTTCCCGACAATTAGTTCCCCAACTCCCTCAACAATTCGTTTAGGAGTTTGCAACGGATATTCTCGAAAAAGCTGAGTTTCTCCTTTAGTTTTTTTCTGCTGATTAATCAGCCGCAATTGTTGATTACTTTTATCTATATATTGGAGAGTTTGATGATATACGTATCGATACAAATTATCCACATAAATTAAGCCTTGGCTATCTGCTGCCTCACCTTGCAACCCTTTCATTAAATAATAAGTAAATACCCCATGTCCCAATTCGGGAAACTCCCAAGATTGCTGGTTAGTATCACAGGAAAGCAAAGCATAAAAACCTTTACTTTTAGCAGCACGCTGCTGTAAGAGTTCAACCATTTTTGGTGTAGCATTCAGCAATGGTTCTATTGTTGTACCTCTGAGTGTCATCCCGCCACTATGACAAGCATCTAGCCAAACAAGCTGATTTTGCGCTCCGCTATTACCCAACAATAGCAAAACTTCTTGCAAAGCTAAAGCTGTGTTTTGGAGATCGGATTTTTGAGTATCTGCCAAACACAAAAATGCTTGCTGCGCGTTTGGTTCTACAATTCCATGTCCAGAAAAATAAAATAAAATAGTATCAATAGATTGAGCCGCAGTGGTAATTTGCCGCAGACTGGCACGGATGTTTTCTAAAGATGGTGGTTGCGGTGCAAAATCATGATATATCTTTACCTCTGTTTGAGTAAATTGTGCAGATGCATCTACCAACGCTTCTGCTAAACCCTGACAATCTACTGTTGAATAACTAAGGCTGGGTAGTCCGTCATCTTGATATTGATTGACTCCCACCAACATTAGCCATAGCTTAGGAGTTGTAGTTTGTTTGACTGAAGTTGAGCGACTAGCGATCCCAATTGGTGGCATTACAGTAGTCCTAAATGCGTTGTAAATAAGGTAGATACTGTTGTAACTTAAGAAAATCAAATTATTGGTGATTATTCAGGAAGTTAAATAACCGCTTAACAACAGCAAAACATTTGCAAACTTGCTAAAACTTTCTCAAAAGTCTTTTATCTCTAATAGTCTGTAACTTGTACTTTAGGATAAAATTAGCATAAACTTACAACTCAGATAAGATTGATATACCAGAATTAATAAAAACTGAATTGCAGTCCCAAGCCGATAAATTTTCTATACGAACACTTGTCAGAGGTTGAGAGATGTATTACCAGTAGAGTAACCATTGACCATCGCAAAACAATCCATGACCTTGTAGAGTTATTCTTTCATCGTCAGGATAAATACAAGTAGTTGGTGCAATTTGATGAAGTGTGTGCCCACTGTGCAAGACAATTTCACCAACTTTGTAATCATGAAAAGTTTTGGTTCTAAATCGTTTAAGAATTTCTACATTGCTTGCGATCGCTTGACTATAATCATTTATATAGTTGAAATCCCAAACATTCAACCCACCCCCACTTTTCGGCAGTTTAATTGGTAAAGTAAAGGATATTGTGTTTATAGTATCGATACCTTCATCCCATTTGAGGTTTCGGTACTGCAAATCGAAGTGTGTGGTAGCATTTGGTTTAGTGATAAGATTAGAATCTTGCCAAATATGAAAACCGGGCAGCGCTGCACCTGGTTTATACACTACAGGGTTTATAAGCGTCTGCTCTAAATATTCTTTGATTAACTTATAAAGCCAACCTAAGTGTAGTTCTAGAAGTAGATTGTATTCATGAGCTATAGTATAATAATCTCTAGAAAAATTAGGTTCATTTAAGAAATCTAAGTAACTAGCCGTACCTAAAGTATAAAAAAACTTTGGAGAGTTTCCTCGTTTTATCCATAATTCTCTTAAACTATGAATTACAGAACAAATATCGTTACACTGTTCAAATGTCACAATTTGTTCTGAGAAAATTTCATTACTCGAATCTGTATACCAACTAATACTATTTCCTGCAATATCTTCTGTAAGCAAAGCTAATAGCGAGTCGGTTATTTTTCCATCTGCCCGAATATCATATCCATCGTATCCCGGCATTGGATTAACTTCTAAACACCAGTATTCTAGAGAGTTAGTAACTTTAAAATCCCAACCTGCAAACTTTAACCCCAATGCAGCAGTTGCATTAATAATTTTTTGATGTAAAGCTTCTGGTAACTCCCACTCGATATACTCAGCTTCTTCATGAAAATGGCGATAGTCTACTTGTGGACATTTTATTAATTCTGCGTGAACTCTATCACCCACTACATGCGCCCGCACATCAGCACCCTTTATATATCTTTGCAAATGAACTGGGCCAGCGTCTGGGTGGAAATCGAGAAACTCCTCTGATTTTACCAGTCTACTATCGGCACGAACACCCGATGTTGTCTTAACAATTGTTAATCCAGCGTTAGCAAACTCAGCTAGAACTTCTGGATTGGAACTAGTAACGCTATCAGCAACTTGAAAACCTAAAGATTTTAGATGAAATTCATGAAGCGGTTTTGAGAAATTATTTGCACCAGCACCAGGACGATTAATTACATTACCGGGAATATGTTCTAGCCAACAGCAAAGTGCAGCAAGAAGACTTTTCCATCGCATCGCATCTTGTACATCTGATTGTACGGTTGAAAGGTCAATCAAGCGACAATAATAAGAAGCATGAGGATTTAATAGATACTTTTGACTAGAACAACTTATCCAGCTTTGATTATCATCGGGTAACGCTAGCCGCCAATCTCCATTTTGAATCACTTCGCGTAAATTAATTACTTGAACTTCAACACCACGAGATTCAGCATAGTTAACAAAATGACAAAAAGTGCGATCTGAATCAAGACCAATTGCATAAATCATGAGAAAATAGTCTCCAAAAGTGCGGGAGCAAAATCTGACCAAACAAACTGTATTTCTTCCAGCGATGGATAAGGGTTAATCCGAGCAATATTAGCACTCTCTAGGTTGCTATCAATACTCCAAGTTACAGTGCCAAATACCAAATCTAAATTTCTCAGTAGCGAAATACTTTTTTCTTCTAGCTGCAAATGTTCTAGAGATGTATTGGTGCAACGCCATGCTTTATCTTCTAAAACAACAACAATTTCATATTCAAGGTTAACCGAAACCCAACTTGCGCGAAATGGCCCCACCCCTTCAGGGATTTCTGGATATGCAGCAGTATTATAAGTAGTTAAATCTTGGAGATACCATTGTTTATCGAGTAATGCTTGCGGTGATGGTGGAACTTGCGAAGAGAATATTTCTAGATTGCTAGTATAACCAACTTTTAATTTAGTCAAGTTAGAAGAATATGATAAATTACCCCAAAGACTATTTGCAGTTGGACGATTAATTACTGGTGATTTAGATAATGTCATCGCTGCCCATAAAGTAGCAAGACACTCATCATACATAAAAGAATCATCAAAACTAGTACGAATCGGCATCTGTGGCGGAATTCGTAAAATAACTGGGATTTCTGGTGTAATAGATAATTTTTCATAAGTAACACTGATAGAAAACATTCTTGCAGCATTGCAAACATCTAAAATTTCACTTGTATAACCTTTTTCTCTAACTAATTCGTTAACTGCTTGACAAAAAATGTCATCATTTGAACCAATAATTAATAAATCCATAATATTTAGTCCATCATTTTTCTCATCGTAGGCTTAGATTCCCAGGGCTATTTCGTTCTAGACATAAACCGCCCAGAACTAAAGTTCCGGGCTAATAGCCCAACTCCACTAAAGTGGACTAAAAGCCTTTATTAGTCGTCTTTAGACGAATGAGTGCTATTAGCTTCAGAATTTATTCTGAGGCGGGCTAGATGAGAATGAAATAGCCCTGCTTAGATTCTCGACTTGTTCAAAAAGTCGGGAATCTGTTTTTTCACAATCTCTATTCTTTAGAAGATTGGCTTGTTAACTTTAATTAAAGTTTGAGGACGCAGATTTTGTAGTACAGGAACTTTCAGTTGATCTGCTGGTAAAATAACTGGATTAGCTCTATCTAGAAGACCACCACCACAATTACCACTTTCGCAAGTCTCTTTACTATCCTTACCTTTATCGCTAGAATCTTTGCCTTTATCACTCGATTCTTTTGTTTTACCACCGTCAGTTTCTAAGATACTATTCAACGGTCGTTGGTTCAAATTATGAAGAGTATCGCGACGGGCAGCATTGGTAATAAAAGGCTTATTGGATACGCTACCATGAGAATTTACTTGTGGGATAGATTCAGCTTTAGCTACAGTACTAAGAATTGAACTAGCTATTGCTAAACCCATTACTAATGCTAAACCTGTAGAAGTTGAACTTGTAATTTTCATTCTGATTATCCTTTAATTTTGTTTCTTGTTTGTGTTGTTATGACCGGATTTGTGAAGGTTGTACGGCTACTTAAGTTTTCAGTTTTCACCTTACACTTAGTCAATAGGTTTGCTTTGATATTTTTATGCAGTCTTGGCAAAACTTTTGAGAATTATTTTTTGACAGGACTTACGCAAAATAATGGAAAAACGAACCGCAAAGGACACGTTTGCCCTTGGCGTTACCGAAGGGTAGGAATGAGAGTTTCAGAGAGTTATTGCGTAAGTCTTATTTGAGAATAATTCAATGAAGAAAAATAGAAAAACCTCGCAAATACGAGGTTTAATGCTGGGATAAATTTTACATTTTGTAGCAGTTTTCAAGTACAAAGCTATGGGTTTTGAGGCAAGAACTATAAACTCTTTCTATCTTCTTTTCAGTCTTGCTTTGTGTATCTCAGTTACTTGCAAACTTCTCTAGTGTTGTTAGAGTAATAATTAATGCTGATTTTTAGCGATCATTTATCTCACTCTTGTTTGCTTTTGAAAGTATTCACGAGAATAGTAATTCTGCCTGCCGCTATTATCTAAAAACTGCGTATAGCCTTGCAACAGTAATTCTTGACGAGCAGATCCTAAGGTGAGTAAGGAATTTGCGAACCCTTTATTATAGTTGGCTGTTGCATATTTATGATTAGTATCTTGGACATTAATACCATAGGTAACTAATGGTGCAGTTCCCCAATCACAATCACTAGGATGACATTTGCCAAACACCTGAATATTTAATTTATTGCTACCACCTGAGGTAATTACTAAACGAGTAATATTAGAAGTATTGGCATCTTTATTTACCCAAGTACCAATAAAGTCAGCAGGTACAGCTAAAGCAGGATTGATTAAAGCAGTAGTTAAGATGCTACTAGCAGCAATAAAACTCAAAGAACGTTTCAATATTTTAGACTCCATTATTCGTAATTGTTTTTGTAACTTATTGATAAGTAGACACGATTAGCAGTTGGCTAAGTATAAAATATTTCATTAAAGTTGAAATATAATCCTCACACCTTGTAGTAAAGTTTGTGTAGGCGTCCTTTAACGCTTTCAGTCTTTCTATAGGTTGGGTGACAATTTTTTATGCATCCTCGACAAAGCATCATTGAAATTTTTTCAACTTTTGTGCAATTTGACGCCGATCGCTTCAGTAGTTGGGCGACGGAATCAAAGCTACGTCGCAGTATGCAAAGTTGTCTCAACCGCACGCCTCAAGAAAATTCGGAGCATTTTTGGGTTTTGTACTGGTATAAATTTTGGCTTATCTCTGAAACGAAGCTACTGGCTAAACAGCATCTGGCAGCTTACTTGCAAGAACCCTGTTATTGGGCATCCCAAAAAACAGTTAACAGTTTTGCGAGTACTCAGTACAAGCTATCAGACTGTTTTCAGATTGCGATCGCTCAAGTTGATAAAGTCCTCAAAGGGTTTAATCCAGATGGAGGCTTTATTTTAAAAAACTACGCTACTGCTCTCTTTAGCAGTGCTATTCGGGAAAATTTACGCCAAAATCGTGAAATTGATATTTGTACCGATTGGGGATTATTACGAAAAATTACTAAAAAGTTTTTGGTGGAGTCTTTACAAAATGCAGGTTTGTTGCTAGAAGATATTAACGATTACGTCCTCGCTTGGAACTGTTTCAAAAGTATATATATCCCCACACAAAAAGGTACTTCTCGCCAAATATCTCAACCAGACAACGAGATTTGGGAGGCGATCGCGAAAGCTTATAATTCACAAAGTGGTCAGCAAGTCAATTCCCAAACCTTAGAAAAGTGGCTTTTAACTACTGCTAAAGCCGCACGCCGCTATCGTTATTTTCCGGTTGACTCTCTCAATATTCCTAAAGGGGGCGATGATTCGTGGGAGTGGCTTGATAATATTCCCGGAACACAACAAGAATCTCTGATTAATGAAATTCTTGCTGCTGAAGAAGAACAAACAAGAAATTTCCAACAAACTGAGATTAACAAAGTTTTAGTGGCTGCGATCGCTCAACTCGAACCGCAAGTACAAGAAATTTTACAACTTTATTATGCTGAAGAATTAACTCAAGACAAAATTGCCAAACAATTACAAACACAGCAATATACTGTCTCACGGCGACTAAAAAAAGCCCAAGAAACTTTGTTACGCTTTTTAGCTAATTGGAGTAAAGATAGTTTGCATATTTCCGTTACTTCAGACCTACTGCATAGTATAAACACACTAATGGAGGAATGGTTGAAAAATTACTATGGTGGATAACTGGGGAGTGGGGACAAGGAGAGTTAAAATCTCGTTCATCCACCTGAAAACCTCGTTAATCTAACTACTTACAACATTTCATTAATTCGTAGTGAATTCTCTGCGCCCCTTTGCGTTTACCTTTGCGAACCTTTGCGTTTAAATTTCAACCCTCAATTCGCAACGATTTTACGCAAAGCTGAACTTAGAATCTCAACCCCAATCCCCAATCCCTATGACTACTGTATTTACTTTCATCAACCCAACAGATATGGTTTTGGAAATCCCTACAACTACCCAAAACCAAGCGGATTTAAATAATCAAGCTTTTTCTAATGCTAGTTCTCGCTATCAAGCTTATATTAATCAACTTTGCCTGGATGCTATCTTGTTATGGTTGCAAGAAGACTGGACACCACAGACAAAAGTTTGGCCAACTACCACTGCTTTACCCAGTTTTTGGGAACTGGTTAATGGAATTGCACTCACCGTTGAGGCAACAAGATTAGTCTTGATACCAAGCGAGGCAATTGATTTGAGTGAATTGCGAGTACCTCAAGAATGGGTGGATATTCCTAGTTGGGTAGGTGATTATTATTTAGCTGTGCAAGTCGAGCCAGATGAAGGCTACGTCAGGATTTGGGGTTATTGCAACCATGAAAAACTGAAAACTCAAGGTAGTTATGATGCCAGCGATCGCACTTATTCCCTAGATGGTACTGATATAATCAACGACATCAGCGTTTTAGCTCTGGCGCGTCAATTATGTCCAGAAGAACCCACCCGTAGCCCTATTGAAGAGATTCCCAGCTTATCGCCACAACAGGCAGAAAATTTAATTGCCCGTCTGGGAAACCCGGAAATACTTACACCCCGGCAAGAAATCCCTTTTCAACTGTGGGGTGGATTAATTCAACATGGCGGTTGGCGACAAAATTTATATCAACGACGCTTAGGATTACCAGAACAATGGTCAGTTATCCAATGGTTGCAAAGCGGTATTTCTCAAGTTGCTGAGGCTGTCGGTTGGGGAAGCTTTGATTTACAACTTAGTGCTGCTGGGGCGCGGGGTGTGGAAGACATACAAGCAAATACTATTCTCTCTCGTCGGTTGGCGATCGCAGGTCAAATTTACGAACTTTTGATTATATCACAAGGTGAGCCAGATGCAACTATTTGGCGTTTTGAATTACGTAACGCTGCGATCGGTGCAGCTATTCCCGGTGGTTTCAAACTCCGATTACTTACCGAAGATTTACAGCCTTTTCCCAATAATGAAGATGTAGCCACAACGGCTGTAGAACAACTCTACGTAGAAGTTGCCTTAGAAGCAGGAGAAAGCATAGTCTGGGAAATAGAACCTTTTCCCGACAATTATAATTGGGAAATACTCAAGTTTTAAAAAGAATTTAGGCGTTGCATATTTGCGGGATGATTTTGTTGGTTTTGTGAGATAGGCAATAAAGAGGTTAGTCATGGGAACTCCTGATTCAGACGCACTGGTATTTTTTGGGGCAACAGGTGACTTAGCCTACAAGAAAATCTTCCCTAGCCTTCAGGCAATGGTACGACGGGGCAATCTCAATGTCCCAGTGATTGGGGTTGCCGGACGATCTTGGACGACGGATCAACTTAGGGAAAGGGCACGTGATAGCTTAGAACATAATGGTGGTATAGATCGAGACGCATTTGAGAAACTTTCTGGTCTACTCCAGTACGTTGCTGGTGACTACAACAAACCAGAAACTTACGAAAAATTACGTCAAGCCCTTGGTGATGCTACTCATCCCCTCTACTATTTGGCAATTCCACCAAGCTTGTTTGCACAAGTAGTGTCAGGATTGGGCGAATCAGGCTGTGCTAAAAATGCGCGGGTGGTAATTGAAAAACCATTTGGACGGGATTTGAAATCAGCACGCGAGTTAAATCAAATTCTGGCATCAGTTTTTCCCGAATCATCCATCTATCGCATTGACCATTACCTGGGCAAAGAACCACTGCTGAATTTACTCTATTTTCGGTTTGCCAACTCTTTTCTCGAACCCATCTGGAATCGCAACTATGTTGAAAGCATCCAGATTGTGATGGCAGAGGACTTTGGCATTCAAGGAAGGGGGCGCTTCTATGAGGAAACTGGCGCAATTCGGGATGTGGTGGAAAACCATATGCTGCAAATATTGGCTTCAGTGTGTATGGATGCTCCCGCCAGTACGGCTGCCGATTCCATCCGGGATGAAAAAGAGCGTATTCTCAAAGCTATAGGGGAAGTCCAACCCGATGAGATTATTCGCGGTCAATTTTGTAATTACCGTAACGAAGAAGGTGTTTCTCCTGACTCCCAAGTAGAAACTTTTGTTGCCGTGCGGTTATTTATTAATACGTGGCGGTGGTCAGGAGTTCCGATCTACATTCGGGCTGGGAAGAAATTGCCTGTCAAAACTACTGAGGTAATGGTCAAGTTCAAGTGTCCACCTTTAGATGTGTTCCAGGAGGGAAGACAAAAAAACGGTAATTATGTTCGTTTTTTACTAGATCCAGAGGTAATTGTGGGATTGGGCGCTCGCACTAAAATCCCTGGAGAAGATATGATCGGCTCTACGAATGAACTCCTAGCCTTTTACGGAGGTGGCGACGAGATGGAACCCTATGAACGTCTATTGGGTGATGCCATACAGGGCGATCCTACCTTGTTTGTACGAGAAGATACCGTAGAAGAGGAATGGCGGATTGTCCAGCCAATTCTCGATAACGTCACACCCATTTATCAGTATGAGCCAAATACATGGGGCCCACCTGAGTCAGATCGACTGCTCTTGCCAACGGATCAATGGTACAACCCATTAGCTAGAGATGATTAATTAAAAAAAGTCAATATAGCTTAGTTTGCCGCCATCGGCAAACTAATCTGAGGAGATGAGTTTTTCGATTAGTTCTATAACAAAAGTATTGCCCATCTCTTCTTTTGAGCGATCGCCAGCCGCAAGCAGGGGCTAAAAATGCTTTTAGAAACCTCAAAGTAAGAAACTTTAGAACTTAGATTTTTACTTGGGTTGCCACAATGGAGTGATATCAAGGTTTCCAGCAGATATGGCATTTTTAACCCTGGTAAACTCACTCCCGGTTTTTCCTCGACCCCAATCGACCGACATAATCCAACTTTAAATCAATTTTTTCCAGCAATTTTTGTGCGATGGCGCTGTTTCGCCCGCCTGATTGCGATCGCACTAAGGGTATAACTTGACCAAAACAAATGATTATCTCTACTAGTACAGGTCGGCGTAAAAAAAAACAGACTATTTTAAATCACTGAGAAGCCTATACAAGAAGCTTTTTGACTTTTGAATGAGTGATTTGGGCCTTGCGGTACTAGCTACATTAATATTTCTCAATTTGACAAATAAAATCCAGTATGAGTGAGGTAAATTTTTCAGGATACCAAAGTCCCCATTCGTGACAACCTTCTTCTACAGTCATTAACTTAGTGTTGGGTATAATGGCCGCCATTTCTTGAGCGTTACTTAATGGCGTAGTTAGGTCTTTCTCTGACCATAATAATAAACAAGGCGCTAGGACTTTTGGTAGTAAATAGCTGATGTCTTCGTACAAAGAAATTAGTAATCCTTGAATAACATTTCCGGTATTAAATAACAAGTTATAGCAGAAAACCAAAGGAATATCAATTAATTTCAACCTCCGTCTTGGTAAAAACAGTTGAAAGGTCATTTCGATCGCTCTTCGCAGGATTATCTTCGGTATTGATAGCGTAGGAATTCCTGTACTATCTACCAAAATTACACTAGTAACTTTTTCTGGAACAATTGCAGATAAGGTAATAGCAATACCTCCGCCAAATGATTGCCCAACTACATGAAAATGTTCTAACTCTAAAACTTCCAAGAACGAAAGGAGAAATTTGCTATAGCTAACGTAATCAGGAATTAGCCCAGAGTAACTCGATCTCGCAAAACTAGGCAAGTCAGGAGCAATTATGGTATGATGCTGTGCTAGTAGTGTCAGCACTTCTTGATAAGGCTGGGTAGAGATTCCCCATCCGTGCAGAAATAGAATTGGGATTGAACTCGACTCCAACTTACTTTGCTGATAAAAAATAGTGCAATCCTGTAATTCGACCTGATGATTAGTTAATTGGGATTTCAAAACAACAACCTCACTCACTATAACCTGATAAATTACTTCTACTGTTATATAACAGTAACAAGTCCACAGGTTTGACGAAACTTTCTCAAGGATTATATATAGTGGTTCTCAGTTAAGTGAAATTCGGCTTCATGTAACTATTGCTATATCGTACTATTAACTGACGGAGCATTAGTATTTGACCCAACTTTAACCACCAAGGACGATTAGGTAATTAGGGGAAAAAGTAGCAGAAAACAAAGGATTACATATCTTAAGCTGGTCAAGTAAGTAATCGCACAGAATTATTTACACATGAGTTTCTAATCTGGATAAGAGTTTCATGGCTTAACTTTGTGTAATTAATTTTGTTTAGCTACTTATGTAGTAATCTATTAGAACGCAGTTAAATTGCGCGCCTATTTGTGAAATGCTGTAATAAGCGCGATATGTAGGGAGAGGATCTCCATGACATCAAAGGGTAGGAAAAAGACCTCACGGCGTGGTTTTCTTCAAGGGGTGGCTATTAGTACAGCTGCTGTTGGTGGAGCAGAGTTACTCAAAAAAGAAGTAGCTGATGCAGCAAGTGTTGAGCAAGAACAGGCAATCCCTCTTCAAAGTACTGAATTTGATTTTACTCAGAAATCGGCTGCTCTACAGCCAGACAAGATTGTAAATAGTGCTTGTCAATTCTGCAATTCCCTGTGCCGTTTGAAAGTTCATCTCAAAAACGGGCGGATTATAGATGTCTTAGGTGAACCAAATGACCCAGTACAAGCAGGTGGCTTTTGTATTAAGGGGCCAATGATGACCCAGCTAGTCTACAATCGCTTTCGCTTGAAAAGCCCAATGAAGCGGGTTGGTGGAGACAAAGGTGACAGCAATTCTCAATTTGAGCCAATTTCTTGGAATGAAGCTCTCTCAATTATTGCTAGCAAGTTTTTGGCACTTAGGGATGCAGGCGAAGCTAGAGCGATCGCAAATAAAACCTCTGGGAGATTACCACGGGGAACGGGTTCTTTGGTTGAGCGCTACTTTAGTCTGCTGGGTAGTCCTAATAATACTGATGTTGGGCCTGTATGCAACGATGCAGGTGGCAATGCTTTGGCATGGACATTTGGGTTAGGCAATTTTACAAACGGCTACGGAATAGATGATGCGACGAAAAAAGAAGACTTGGGAAGTGCAAAATTGTTTCTGTTTTTAGGTACGAATCAAGCAGAAACACATCCTGTAACCTTTGCCTATCTTCTTAGAAGCCGTGCTAAGACTAAAGCCAAGTTAGTAGTGATTGACCCCCGCTTGACTCCTACAGGAGCGCAAGCTGATGAGTGGATTGCACCGAAACCACATACAGACTTGGCTTTGGTTTTGGCAATGCTCTATCACATAGTGACTAACAACTTATACGATGCTGCCTTTGTAAAACGGTGGGTACTGGGTTTTGATGAACTCAAAAAGCACCTAATAAGCTTCAGCTACACACCAGAGTGGGCTTCAATTGTCACGGATGTTCCAGCATCAAAAATTAGACTTCTAGCTGAAGCTTATGCCAAAACTAAGCCTGCTGCTATTTTCTGCAATGCTGGGATTTCTCATCAACTAGGAGCTTTTGACACTTACCGTTGTTTAACATTTCTGGCTGCAATTACAGGCAATATTGGAATTAATGGTGGTGGTTGCAATTTCATGCATAACACTTGGCCAGGGAGCTTGAATTTACCAGCGATTATTGGTAAAACACCTAATAAAGATATCGCCTTGCCAGTTGGGCCAGATTATTTTGCCCAATCGATTATTTCAGGCAAACCTTATCAGCTTAAAGCGATCGTTACTCAAGGCAATCCCCTGCTGGCTTGTTCTGACACAGTTAAAGTACAACAGGCTTATCGGCAATTAGAATTTTATGTTTACACTGGATTGTTCATGGAAGAGTCAGCGTACTATGCTGATATTATCTTGCCGGTAACTAGTGGTTTTGAAATGGAAACCGTTTATATGCGGCGGGACGATCGAGCAATCCGTTGGCAAGAACAAGTGGTTGCTCCAGTAGGGGAGTCGAAACCAGATTGGCATATTTGGATTGATTTAGCACACGCCACAGCTAAATTAGACAAACGCAATCCGCCTGAATACTGGAGGGATAACTTTCCTTCTTCTTGGAAAGACTATGGTAATTTATGGGCAACTTTTCTAAGGAATACCCCAGGAATGGGGGGCATGACTCAACAAAGACTATCCCAAAGAAAAGAACCTTTGCGCTGGCCTTGCCCAACAGTGAATCATCCTGGTGTCAGTACACTTTACTTGGATCATCCCTCTTGGTATGAAGCCGCAGAAGCCCTTAATCCTAATAATATTGGTAAGCGATTTCTGACTCCTAGTGGCAAAGTAGAAATTTACACTCCACAATTGCAAACTCGGTTAGCTGAGGCTGGGCACTCTGCTCTGCCTAGCTTTTATACCCATCCAGAGGTAACAGGTAAGCATCCTACTATTGAGTATGCATCTGAGTTGGTCAAAAATCCCGTAAATCCGCAGGCTTTGACTCAAAAGGTCAAATTGGGGAAAATATCTTCTGGTGAGGTACACAAGCAGTACCCACTCATGGGAATGACTGGCAGACCAAGTGTAGTTCATTTCCACTCTGTTACCCACTGGACTTATACAGGCAAGCAAATGAATGGTGTTCGCCTGGTACAAATTCACCCAAAAACCGCACAAACTGCTGGGATTGAAAATGGTGATGAGATTATTGTTGAAAGCCCCAGAGGAGCAATCAAAGGTACAGCACTACTTTGGCAAGGAATTCGAGAAGACACTATTTTTGTCCCTAATTGGTTCGGCTCCCAACAGAAGATGGCTGAGGATTTGACAACTCCATACTATGAAGCTGCTAATGTCTTAATAGACCAAAACTACTATGACAATCTTTCAGGACAGCAAGCTTTTAAATGCTTTGCCTGTCGGCTAAAAAAGGTTACTTAGAAATATCTAGGTGAAATACTTTTCATACTTTTTTAAACATGCTGCCGATCGCTGGGCAGTGGAAGAGACATCAATTTAGAGAAATTCATTGCTGTTGCCGATGAGGATGGAGATAAGCAAGATCGGATTCTTATCCGAATGGCACGCTTGTAAAGCTGAAAGCTCGTCTGGGCAGGGTGTTGGGGGTAGGGGGTAGGGTGTAGGGTGTAGGGTGTAGGGTGTAGGGTGTAGGGTGTAGGGTGTAGGGT
>NZ_JAVRCL010000080.1:0-26369 GCF_034530775.1 Nostoc sp. DedSLP04
AATGGCATAACAAGTCGATGTAATGGCATAACAAGCCGATGTAATGGCATAACAAGCCGATGCATTGGCATAACAAGCCGATGCATTGGCATAATATCATGTTTGCCAAATTACCCATAATAAAAGAACCCCACCCCCAACCCCTCCCCGCAGGCGGGGAGGGGAGACAAAGCACAGCTTTGGCGGGGTGGGGTTCTTCGGGTTTAATAAGCAATCAAGCGGACATGATATCACAGGTATTATTTGCTCGATTGATGTAGCAGTTTAAGTGCGGAATATTTTATGAAGAAAAAAAAAGGATGGCTATTGACGATACTGGTTGTAGCAGTAGTAGGAATCAGCATCATCACAGGACATATTAATTCTCTAAAAGCTGCTTCACCTTTAGGGAAAGACACGCTGACGATGATTACTTCCCCAGATTATCCTCCTTATGAGTTTTATGATACGAAAGGAGGCGATCGCCAAATCGTTGGCTTTGATATAGATATAGCCAAAACCCTTGCTCAAAAATTAGGGTTTAAACTTCAAATAATGGAATCTGATTTTAATGGATTAATCCCTGCAATCCAAGCAAATCGCGCTGATTTTGTCATGGCTGGGATGACTCCGACTCCAGAACGTCAAAAAAACATTGATTTTTCAATTATTTATTACGAAGCCAAAGATACGATTGTCGCTCCTAAAGGTAGCAATCTCAAGCAACCCCAAGACTTATCACAGAAAAAAGTTGGGGTACAACTAGGAACGATACAAGAACAAAATGCTCAGAAAATTGCTAAAAAAGTTGCAGGTATTCAGCTAAAGCAACTCAATAAAGTGCCGGAAGTAGTTCAGGAAATCAAATCTGGGCGAATTGATGCCGCAATTGTTGAAGATACCGTCGCTAAAGGATTCGCCCAAGCTAACCCAGATTTAGAATTTAATACAATTCCCTCAGAAGAGGCAAGTGGATCGGCGATCGCTTTTCCCAAAGGTTCTTCTTTTGTAGAACCGTTTAACAAAGTCCTTCAACAAATGAAGGACGATGGTACATTGGCTAAACTAGTCACCAAATGGTTTTCACAGAATACTGCCGCCAATTCTGCATCTTCAACTCCTGCCAAAGGCGGATTGAATCTCGACTTCACCAGAATTCTTCCTGACATTCCCTTTATTCTGCGGGGAATCCCGTTAACTTTGTTGTTTACCCTATTATCTGTAACCTTGGGGTTAATCTGGGGAACAATCTTGTCTCTGTTAAAAATTCTCGGCATCAAGCCGCTTACCTGGGTTGCTAACGCCTACACCTCTGTTTTTCGAGGTACACCTTTGTTATTACAGTTAGCATTGGTTTACTATGCAACACCTCAGCTTACAGGTTATGACATTTCTGCATTGGAGGCTGGGGTGTTAACTTTTACCTTGAATTCTGGCGCTTATATGTCGGAAACCATCAGAGGTGGGATTCAAGCGGTGGATAAAGGACAAAGTGAAGCGGCGATGTCTATGGGTGTTCCCTATTGGTTGATGATGTGGGATGTGATTTTGCCCCAAGCTTTGAAGAACATTCTCCCAGCATTGGTAAATGAAACTATCGGATTGCTTAAAGATTCCGCGCTGGTGTCAACAATTGGGGTAGTGGAAATATTACGCAGCGCCCAAATCGTTGGTGCAAACAAATATATTTATTTTGAACCACTGTTATTTGCAGGGTTAATCTACTATGTTTTGGTAATGGGTATGACCTTGGGTGCATCCGCTTTAGAAAGGAGGTTACGAGAAAGTGAGTAATGTAATCATTCGCACGGAATTCTTATCTAAATCCTTTGGCAAACTCGACGTACTCAAAGATATTTCCACTGAGTTTTACCAAGGGGAAGTGGTTGCCATATTAGGCCCTTCTGGTTCAGGTAAGTCTACCTTTTTACGATGCATAAACTTGTTAGAACAACCCACCAGAGGGAGAATCTACTTTCACGACCAAGAAATTACCAATCCCAAGGCAAACATTGCGAAAGTACGCCAGCATTTAGTGATGGTATTTCAACATTTTAATTTGTTTCCCCACATGAATGTGCTAGAAAATGTCACCTACGCCCCGATAAAGGTGAAAGGAGTAAACAAGCAAAAAGCAGCAGAACATGGCTTAGAATTGCTGAAGAAGGTAGGTTTAGAATCAAAAGTGTCTGTGTATCCATCCAAATTATCTGGGGGACAGAAACAGCGAGTAGCGATCGCCCGTGCATTAGCAATGGAACCAGAGATGATTTTATTTGATGAACCCACCTCTGCATTAGATCCCGAAATGGTCAAAGATGTGCTGGAAGTGATGAAAGGTTTAGCACTATCTGGAATGACAATGGCGATTGTTACGCATGAAATGGGCTTTGCCAAAGAAGTTGCCAATCGGATTATGTTCCTCGATCGGGGAAGTTTAGCAGAAGATACTACTCCTAGCGAGTTTTTCCAAAATCCTCAGTGCGATCGCGCCAAGCAGTTTTTGGAAAAAATGCTTTAGAGGATGTTTGAAAAGTTTTGGGCGATTGGAAATCGCGGCTACACAAGCAAAGTCCGCCTGCGCGGACTAACACAAAATCAAACTCTTTAACCCACGTAGGTGGGTTTTGTCTGTGTAGCCGTGACTTCTAGTCGCCAAGGCTAGTAATAATTTAGATTTTTCAAACACCCTCTTAGAACATCAGGAATTTGCCGCTTTCTTTATATTCTTGAAACTTTTCTAAAACAGGGCGATCGTTTGGCATTAACGTAGGTAAGTCAGCTAAATCAAAAAATTCCAGCGCCAGCGATTCTCCATCTAAGCAAGCGAGACTGCCTGACCATTCAACGGCTCGCAAAATTAAAATGAAATTTTGGACGCGATCGCCATTGGGATAAGTTACAGTTTCAAAAGCTGGATTGGAAGAAAACCCCACAGCTTCAAAACGCTTAACTGTTAAACCAGTTTCTTCAAAAACTTCTCGTGCTGAACATTCTTCGGCAGAGTCACCTACTTCTGGACAGCCACCAGGTAGCCCCCAAAGTTTGAAATCACTCCGCTTTTGCAACAAAACGCGCCCCAAATTATCCTCTATAATCACACGTGCGCCAAATAATAGAAGTAAGCGATCGCCTACAATTTGTCGTAACTTGCCGAGATAAGAATCTGACCAATTCGCCATAATCTGAGAGAAAGTTTGTAAAGAAACTCTAAAAGTAGCAAACAGCGATCTAAATCTACTTCAGTGTTTTCACGCCAGGGTAGTTAAGAATTTTGGCATCTGAAGTTAACAAAGGACAATCATAAAATCTGGCTGTAGCCACAATAAGTTGGTCAAATGGGTCGTTATGGAAGCCGCTTAATTGAGTTGAATCAATGATTATCAGCACAGATAAATCTAATAGTTGTACTCCTGGATAACTTAAAGCAGCTTCTAGCCATTTATCAATAGCTAAAGGTAAAATTAGTCTCTTTTTCTCTAGCAATTTAGCTACTTTCCAACAAGAAAGAATGCTGATTCCTAAACCGCCAGACTCGTAATGTTGTAACCATTGTCGCTGTTGTTTAGTCAGTCGTGAATCGTTCTGAACCCACCAAACCCAAATATGAGTATCAAGTACAATCATTGCAAAACTTCCCAGTCCTCTAGGGCTACGGGTTCTGTGGGGTCGTCATAACGGTATGGCTGTGTGTTGTGTAATAGATTTGGATTTGTCTCAAATTTGGGTTTTGGCGCTGCTTGGTGGTGTGAAGTTTTCGTTTCCAGAATAATCACTTCCACAGCATCTCCGGCATGAAAGGGTAAACCGCGTAGTGTCAAAGTTCCATCTTCAGTTAAAACGACTTCTATCTTGTGAGCATTCATATTTCGACTCCAAAGGCAAATTTTCAGTCTTCACTAGAATTAGTGTAATTTTGTAACTTAGAGATAGTTTGTAAAGAAACTCTAAAAGTAGCAAACAGCGATCGCCTGAAAACAGGATAATGCAGTTGAACAGGTTAATCCTTCCCATTCAACCTAGAATTATGGCATCTACACCGAAAATCCTCGCCTTTGCAGGCAGCACCCGGATAGATTCTTACAACAAAAAACTGGTAAAAATCGCCGCAGCTGGCGCTAAGGCAGCAGGCGCAGAAGTGACTTATATAGACCTCCGCGATTTGCCCTTACCTTTGTATGATGAAGACTTGGAAGCTCAAGAAGGACTACCAGCCAATGCCCGCACGTTTAAGGACTTGATGATTTCTCATCAAGGATTACTGATTGCTTCGCCAGAATATAACAGTTCACTCACAGCAGTTTTGAAGAACGCCATTGACTGGGCATCCCGTCCATATCAAAATGAAGCACCTTTGGCTTTGACTGCTTTTGCAGGGAAGGTTGCTAGTATTATGAGCGCTTCCCCAGGCGCTCTTGGTGGTTTGCGGGGGTTGGTTCACCTGCGCTCTATTTTGGGAAACATCAAAGTTTTGGTACTTCCCGATCAAATAGCAGTACCCAAAGCTTATGAAGCCTTTGATGCTGATGGCACGTTAAAAGATCCGAAACAGCAACAATCTATTGAGCAGTTAGGCGATGGCTTAACAAAGATATTGCTGAAGCTTAACTAAATTCTTCAGGTGTTCAGTAAATAACGAACACCTATAGCAATCCGATTTGATTTCTGAATTAATCGTAGGGACTGGGGACTGGGAAGAAGGAATAAAGGTGTACTGAGTTTTTTTCACGCAATCAAATATGAGTCCTATATACAGTAGAATTCAGAATTCAGGAGTCAGAATTTAGAAGTAAAACAGGCTTTATACCTGGTTTTGATACTTAGTTTGTGTAGGTCACTAACTTGAAATTCGCTGTAAGTAAACAAATATGCCATACAGCTTGTTCATAAACGACTCGCACTGTTTCAATCCCTAATAGGGATTTTGATAAATTGCAATTCGATGATTTAGATAAAAGCTTTTCTTTGGTTTCTGTTTCAATCCCTAATAGGGATTTTGATAAATTGCAATAGCTTCTAAGTTAAAATCACAAGCTTTTAAAAGAGCGTTTCAATCCCTAATAGGGATTTTGATAAATTGCAATTTGTATTGGGCGAACGCTCACCAGTGATACACTGTTTCAATCCCTAATAGGGATTTTGATAAATTGCAATCCTTATTCAATCTAAGTTTTTAATTTCTGCCTGTTTGTTTCAATCCCTAATAGGGATTTTGATAAATTGCAATTCACATTCATCTCACCGTTCACCTATTACGCATTGGTTTCAATCCCTAATAGGGATTTTGATAAATTGCAATACCCCGGCAACAGCGCAACATCTTGGCACTGCCTGTTTCAATCCCTAATAGGGATTTTGATAAATTGCAATGATAGATGCTATGTCTGTGGTATAGAGGAATGGAGTTTCAATCCCTAATAGGGATTTTGATAAATTGCAATGCTCTACTTCTTGTTCTTAATTCATCCAAATACCCGTTTCAATCCCTAATAGGGATTTTGATAAATTGCAATAAATTTGGTGATGCACCCACCTACAAGAAAAAGAGTTTCAATCCCTAATAGGGATTTTGATAAATTGCAATAATTAGTTAGAGCGATCGCTTTTGACCAAATTAAAGTTTCAATCCCTAATAGGGATTTTGATAAATTGCAATCACGCTGGCTGATATAAGCGATCACAGCTTCATCTCCACGTTTCAATCCCTAATAGGGATTTTGATAAATTGCAATAGTTTTGCTATCTCGTGTTGCATTCTGGGTCTGGTTTCAATCCCTAATAGGGATTTTGATAAATTGCAAATATCAAAGGGTGGGCGCGGTAAGAAAGCACCTTATGTTTCAATCCCTAATAGGGATTTTGATAAATTGCAACTTTCGCTTTATGGTTATCCACAAAGTAGTGCTGCGTTTCAATCCCTAATAGGGATTTTGATAAATTGCAAGGTGCTTCCACAAAATCAAAGTACTACTATCTCTGCGTTTCAATCCCTAATAGGGATTTTGATAAATTGCAATCCTGGCTACCCGGTTACGTAACGGAGCGATTCAGAAGGTTTCAATCCCTAATAGGGATTTTGATAAATTGCAATAACATCATCTTTGCGGCTTTTTCTGAGGCTGTTATGGTTTCAATCCCTAATAGGGATTTTGATAAATTGCAAGGGCTTTGCGTCAATATCGCGATGATTCCCGAAACTGTTTCAATCCCTAATAGGGATTTTGATAAATTGCAATATGATATTCTGGGGTTCATCCTTGACCATGAAGCGGTTTCAATCCCTAATAGGGATTTTGATAAATTGCAATTTGGTTGTTCTGTAGCCATTGTGATACAATCTTTGTTTCAATCCCTAATAGGGATTTTGATAAATTGCAATGCGGGAGCCTGAAAGCCAAGCTGTATTTAGTTTTCAAGGTGCGGTTGCGCGATTATCGAGCAATCATAGCATTAGAGAATTCGTTTGGAAAGAGCGCCAGGAAAATTTAAAGGCTGAAATCGTATTTTGATAAGCATTTCAGGGATTGCGCGGATGAAGATTAGGCGACTAATGGCTTCAAAGCCTTGCTGGAGTTGGGATAGAAGCATTTTTTTTGGCTGTGAAATTTTTACACCTACCCTTCCGCGCATTTGAGATGCAGAAACCTAGCTAGAAGGAGACTCAGCAAAGAAAATTGTTTCGTCTCGTGGCTGTTCTCCGCCAATGCGTTCGACTTTTCGCTGACAACAGCCACAGAGAAAATAAAAACGAACGCTGTCAGTGTCGGGTTTAATCAATTTGGCTAAACGCGATCGCAGTTTAGCATACTGAGTCAGAGTGATATCGCACTCAAACACACTCAGTTGCATCCATTGTCCATAGGATTTGAGAATCGAATGGATTTTAGTCCGACGTTTATCTTCTGGAATGTCGTAGCTGACAACAATATACATAGAAGTGGAGGAGTTATTTGAGAATTAAAGGGGGATATTTATCGATTTCGTTCATGAGGTACTTACTTAATAACCTCGCTTGAATTTCAAAGGATTCTTGGTAGGTGCATTTGTTTCCCAAAACTGGATGTTTAAAACTCGATAGTTTCTTTTGTTGATAAGCGCGAAGAAATGTATGCAGTCCTTCTTTGGTTAAAGACACAGCACCACTGAGCGGTTCGGTGGTAAAGTCAGTTAGGGTTAGCGATCGCTTGTTAATCAGGGACAACACTACAGCATCCACTATTAAAGGACGAAATTCTTCCATTAAATCCAAGGCTAGGGAAGGTCTACCATAACGCTCGACGTGTAAGTATCCTAGATAGGGATCGAAACCAACAATATTTAAAGCACTTTGCACGTCATGACGTAGCAATGAATACCCAAAACTCAATAACGCATTAACTGGATCGGTTGGTGGGCGGCGGCGTCTGGCTTCAAATATAAATTCTGAGGTTTTGATTAGCTGTTGAAAACAACCGAAATAAGCTGCACTACCAGCACCTTCTAAGCCTCTGAGGGAATCAATACTGTTAGTTTTTTCGATTGGTGCGATCGCGTTTTCCAATCGAGTGATGTTATTATTCAAATCAACATCGGGATGTTCTCGCTGAGTGCGAAGTAAAGTGTGGCGGTAATTTTTTAATTTACCTCGCACAAATCCTCTAACTAAATGTATTGCTGGTTCTGATTCTCCCACAGCTTGCCATTGGGCTTTACGAACAAAGATATTTTTAGTAGCTTCTGGTTCTAAACGCCCTAAATATCGTCCGTTTTGTGTGAGAAATGTTAAACAAATGTGACGTTCTAAAAGTTCACTAACGACGGCGGGAGAAATAGTAGCTCGTCCTAGTACTACAATTCCCTCTAGTTTAATTAAAGGAATATCCATGATAGTTTTTTGTTCAGCTTTGACGGTGAGACGTTCGTCAACTTTACCGATAAAAGCATCAGCTTGTGTTACGTAAAGTGTTCCCATGATTTAATCCTTAATTAATTGAAAGTTATCAAAATCAATACAATTTTGTTAGCTTATTTACTACGCGAAGATCCCCCCAACCCCCCTTAAAAAGGGGGGCTTATCTTCCTCCTTTACCCCCTTTTTAAGGGGGTCGCCACAGGCGGGGGGATCTTATTTGAACAGTCTTGAAAGTTAATATGTCCTCAAGCAAGAATTTACCAGAGTATGATTTAATTGACTTCTTGATAACTTTTGACCTTATCGGTTGCTTTGGGTAAACATTGCGAATAAAGACTGCATCCTTGGCAACGTTTGCTGTAAACTGGTTTTGGCATTGCTCCTGTTTCTAGGAGATTTGTGACAGATTCAATAGTAGCGATCGCACTTTGCCGTAACTCTGCATTAATCTCTACTAATTGCCGTTGATGGGAGTGGGCATAATAGATATATCCAGTAGTTACAGATTGTCCTGTCATCTCTTCTAAACATAAGGCTTGGGCGCAAACTTGCAACTCATCGTTATCCCATTCGCCTTTACGCCCTCGTTTATATTCCACTGGATAAACTTGACCTGATTCGGCTTCAATTAAGTCAGATTTACCGATGAGTTTGTATTGCTCAGACTTTAGCCAAATTGCTCTAATTTGCCAAGTTTCTCCTCGCTGTATATCGCTTGTAGTGTGGACGCGATCGTGTAAAGTTGTGCCTTCAATTGTGTATTGATTATCAGTAAATTCCCCTGCACAAAACATCCGCCAACAGCGATGCGGACAATAGGCATATTGATTCAATGCCGCAATAGAAATATATTCAGTTTGGTTCATAACTTAGGTGGTTTTTAAATGATTATTAGAATTATGGAGAATACAGCCGCCGTGTCATCCCCATACCCATTGTTGTTTTGCGACCAATTCCTGCATACAAAGCAAAATCAGCTAAAGCGTTAATTTGCTTAATTTGTATGGGTTCAACTGCTCCCAAAATCTTGTAGTTAACTTCGCCAATAATGCCAATAAATTTGCTGCGAGAATCAGCTAATATTTCTGTGTGAATGTTGACAAATGAGGGAAATATTGACTCGATCGCAATCCGAGTCAATTCTATGCCACTGTATTTATTCCACCGTGAAAGTAGGGAATTAAATACAGATTCTCTAGTAGGAAGGGTAGTATCATACTGTCCTTGACGGAAGGCGGTAGGCGTGGAGAAAGAAAGGTTAATGGAAGAATTGCGATCGCTAGCTTCTTCGTATAATTGAGCATAAGTATTGGCATTCGCCCAAGGTTGGATAGATTGGGATGTGCCTTGAATACTAGTAATATACAAGTCAGCCGGGCCAAGATGCCAAGGGCGATTGGGATTAAGATTTAGCCAGAGTTGGGTAAGTTTGCCAAATAAAGTGTCATCTAATAAAGAGATGCGCCACCAACAAGGAGTTCCGGCGGGAATGGGTTGTTGATGTGAATATTGCAATTTAGATCCCCCCTTACCCCCCTTCAAAAGGGGGGAATTAATTTGTAGAGGGGAGAGGGTGAAAGCTTTGTCAGCAGTGGAATCGTGCAAGCGATCGCCTAATGTGCTATCTACAGAACTAACAAGAGTTAAAAACAAGGCGTGGAGATGTCTACCTGTAAGATACTGTGGTGGAATAGGCGATTGAGGTAGCAAATTCAACACTAAACTATGAGGCATACTTTCTCTTTTTGGTTGTAGACTGAGTGATTCTTGACTCTACAGTAAACTCAGGGATTTCCTGGAGTTCAGCATCACTCAAACTATACTGTTCGCAAACGAGACTTAAGCGATTTCCTGGGGTTTTGACAGCGTTAACCGAATGAGTTAAATCACCTTGAAAATAAACCAAAGTATTGAATTGGGGCTTAATTTGCCCAAGTTGGCGTTTGTGCGATCGCAATACCAATTCCCCCCCTTCCATATCTGCTGGTACGCGCACATAAAGCACACTGACAACCGCAGGCGGTTCAATGGTTTTGGAGTAGGAACGCAGGGAGCGATCGATATGCGGATCGACGCGGGAGCCTTCTTTTAGCTGTAAAGGATTGAGGTAAAAAGCATTACAACTCGGCTGGAGAGCCAAATCAAGGTAAGGCTTGAAGTAGGGAAACTGCTGTTCTACTTTTGCTAATCCAGAACGCTGGAACACTACAGAAAATCCTTTAGTGGCGACAAAATCGCGGTTGAGGTTGTTGATAGCAAAGTAAGGACAAGCTTGGATTTCTCCCCACAAGTTGTTGAGGTAATCGCTGGGGAAGGCGTTGGTTTGTTGTTGGTAGTATTTCACTGGGGATGTGAGAGAAATATGCTTATAAATTGATGTTCTACAAATTCTCGCACCATTGGTGCGAGAATTTAATTACTTATCCTGCAATAAAAACTTCATCATCTGGAAGACGTAATTGTTTAAACTTCATTGCCATTGTTAAAATTCCTGACAAACCTGTAAAAAATCTATATTCTTTCTCCATATCATTACAATCAATGATTATTGGATAAGAAATAATTACTTGTTTATTTAATTGAAAAATAACAGCAGCATTTGTTATTGGGCAAATAATTACTCCTGGTAAAAGATGTTTATTCAAAGCTTGTATTAGAGGTGTGGGTCGTATTGCTCCTCCAGCACTGCGGATAATTTGACAATTTTTAAAAGCTGTTAGTTTGTTCAGTTCTGTACTGATAAATTCTTGCCAGTTATCAGTATAACGCAATCGAAAACTCAATTGATAAGTTTCAAGAGCGCGACTGGTGACTTCAATATAATCACCATTTTGGATAAATTCGTAATAGCGCAATAGGTGAAAAGGATCTAGTCTTGTTTCCTCTGATTCATCTAAAATAAAACCATGAGGGTCACGAATGGAAAGACTTTCAAATAGACTAGAGCGAAAATCAAATAATGGTGCATAACTGGTACTAAAAACTTCAGCAAATTCTTTTAATTCAGCTATTACACGATCATCTTGTTTAAGCAATGAGTTTACGTATTCTTCTATAGTGGCTCGTCCGGCTTGTAAATCTGCCCAATCTTCACTAAAATTTGCTTTGATAAAAGTTTTAACAAAGGCTTGACCACCTTTAATATACTTCCAATCCTTTTTGATTTCTTTGGGGGTTTTTTTCGCAATAGTTTCAGCACCTCTCAAAAGTTTCATTCTATAGCGATAATCATCCCAAGTTCTGTTTCCGTCAAAAATAGATTTTAGAGTATTGAACAAATCCAAAATCAATTTTTCCTCAGCTAAACCTTCAAGCATTTCTTCCAATTCCAACAAGGGACGGGCAATTTCCAGAAATGCTTCTGAACGCCAGTAAGCTTTTAAAAAAGGCTTATCTAAACAGGGAAGTGTTTCAAGTAAGTCTTTTAGCGCGGTACGTCCCCCAGTAGTATCTAGAGAGGTTAAACCTTCATCCCAAGCGTTAGCAGGTAAGTATGCAATAGCTTCTGAATCAATATTGGTTTCAGATTTACCCAAAACACGCCCTACTCTACCAATTCTCTGCCAAAATGCGGCGCGATCGCGTGCTGAAAAAATCAACCAATCTAAATTTTGCCGTTTTGGTTTAGGATGTCTTTCAAAGTTAAATCCTACATCTACCGTGCTAGTAGCCAAAATGATTTTACATTGCATAGCCCTTTGTCTATCTTTTTTCGGTGCAGGGCCTGTAATGCGTCCGATGTCATCACCAAGTCCTTGCTGTCGCAGTAAATCTGATAGACGATTAATATTATCAAGAGAGTCCAAAATTACAGCGCCATTTTCATCAGGTCTTTCTCGAAAACGTTGGAAAACTTCTGCTGCTAACTCTGCTAACCACTCTTCTTTACTATCTGGTTTTGGTCTTAATTCTAGATTAACTGCTGTTTGTGATGGTAAAAGATTAGTATTACCTGCTTCTCCATCAATTCTTGCTATTTTCACACCAGCTTGTTTTAAATTCTGCAATGCTAATTCACAAGCTGGTTCTGGTGTTGCTGTGAGTAAAACTACCTTGCGTCCATTTTCAAAAAACCGAAAAACATGAGAATAAGCAAGATAAAACAGCATTCCTACTAACTGTTTAGCATCATAGAGGTGAAATTCGTCAAAAATGACTGTAGAAAATTTGGTGTAAAAACCAGCAGCAATATTGCCTCTATCCAAATTGTTATATGCAAAGAAAGTTGCATAGTAAAAAATATCAGGATTTGTTACCAAAAGGATTGGTGTATTCGCCCCAACATCATCGAAAATTGTAGCGGGATTTCGCAAAACATTATACAGCTTTTCTCCTGAACGACGGCCAACTTTATCGTCAGGCCAGCTTTTAATATCTTTAGCTGAAGCTGATTTCACAACATGAGGTAAATTAGCATCACGAACGAACTGTTTTGCTGCTTCTGTTTGCTGTTCAATTAAAGCATTAGTGGGAGCAATGTAAACAGCACTTTGATTTGGCTGATGTTTTAATACTGCTAATCCTGCTTTAGTTTTACCTGTGCCAGTTGGCGCTAAATCAAGGATAATATCTGCATCTTGAGATTGTTCAAATACATCTAGTTGGTGTTGAAGTGCATTCTCTATGAAATATATTTTATCTGGTGATGGACAAGCTGAAATACTGCGGGGTTCTAATCTGATAACTAAGTTTTGATTACTCATTGCTACTTTCTCTAGCGCAAAAATGTAAACATGCTGGTACAATCATTTCTCCAATTTGCCAAGCAGCACCCCGAAAACGAAGATTTTTAATGATGGGTGCAGGAGGAATGGAAATTAAATCGAACGCTAAAGCCTCTATTTGCTGTGGTAAATCAGCAGCATTTAGATAGTGTTGACTTTGATATTCACTCTCTGGTAGTAAAGTCACAGAAAATTCATTAAGTACATTCACCTTGACTTTACTCATGAATTTACCAAGGCGAATATAATTTGGTAATTGGTAATTTCCAAATACCAAAGTTTGAAATTTATTTTTGCGTTCAATCATTCGTAGTCTTCCTGTTTGCGGAAAATTACTTGGTCTAAATGAACTTGGTTTTTTACCTTGGCGTTGTAATGGTAAATCTTCCCGCGCAGTAGCAACACGGTTATTAGTCATTGCATACCAGTAAGCATCAGAAAGAGCATTGAAACGTTCAAATCTGAATGTCACTCTACCTACTGGTGAAGCTGGTAAGATATAAAAATCCTGCGCTATTGGTTGTAAATCTTCTTTGTAGGTTGGTCGTCCTGTAGCCTGACCTTGGAGGCGATAGGGGGAATTTACCTTACCTAAAGCATAGGTAAGAGCATAATTCCCAATTACCCCCTCAGTGTAATAGGTATCAGACAACTCCCTAGAGGCAAAAAAGACTGGTTCAAGACAGTATAATTCAACAAGTTTTGCCTGCTGAAAAGGAATTGTTGACATAACCTAAATCTCTACTTCAACTGGTGTATTCTTGCCTTTCGCCTTAGCCTTTTTCTTTTCAGGTGCAACCTGACGGAAGGATTCATAGGATTGCGTTAAACGCTTAAGAAAATTATCACGTTCAGCTTCTGACCAATTAGTTTCTACATCAGTTAATAAATTTGCTAATTCTTCTTCAGATAGCTGCACAGAAACCCCTCTCTTATTTTTCCAATTACCAATTACTTGTTTGCTTGCAGTAATTAATTGATTAATATTCAAAGGGTGTTCTAAAGGCTTACCTAAGACATCATAAGTAGCTTGTACAAGTTCCAGAGAACTAGGAAGTTCGGTAATACTACCAAATACACCTAATATCTCGTTTTCCATGCGTCCAACACGACTGGAAACCGCACCATAACGACTTGTGAAAAGAATATTACCGATGATATAGCGCAGTTCATCAGCAGTTACATCTTTTAGGGTAACGACATCCAAAAAATGCACGCCTGGTTTGATGTATTCGCTGGTATTTAAAGCAGTTGAGGCGTTACCTTTTTCATCGCGCATTGTGCCGGTTTCGTAGATGGCATTTATGGTGCGATCGCCTACAACATCACTAGCAGGTAAAATACTAAAAGCATCTTCAGTCCAAATGCGACTTTTTTGAGCGCCACCCCCACCAGCCGCGAAGCCGTAGAGGAAACAATCTACACACATTTCACAAGGTGCATTAGTATTTAAAGAACAAAGAGAGCCATCTTTAGGGTTAGTGTATAAAAGCTCATGCGCTCTTAAATGTTCTCGTCCGTAGCGTCTTTCTGGTGCTACTTGTTTACGTTTAGTCATTACCAAACGTTGAATTATAGTTTTTTGATTTTCACCCTCTAAACCAGCTGGGACAAATTCGCTACACATTGGTTCACCTGAACCTTCTGTGCGAAAGATAGTTTCAGAATGCGTTGTTCTTAAAACAACTAAAGTAATAAAACGTCCTTTGGGGAAATTCTCATAACTTGTTGCTAGAACTGAAGAAAGTTTTGAAATAGACATGATAAACTCCTAATTATTTAAACAGTTGTAGTTGTATCGACAAAATCATCTTCAGATTGACTTTTAAGTTGTTTACGTGCTTCTTCAAGGAAGAATAAATAAGCAGCTTCTAAAGTTTTTTGGTCAGATAAAAACTTTTCAGGACGTCCTGAATAAACCTCCTCATATAGTTTTCGTAATAGTTCGTAATAACGCTTGACCTGTTCATACTTTGTCGCACCTACGTGATGCTCACGGATACGGTCTAAGCGAGTATGATATTGTTGTACTAAAGCAGCAAAAATTACATCTAAACCCAAATAAGGTTTTTGAGAACGAATAGCAGCAATAAAGGCTGTAAAGGGTTCTGCTTGAGCAGTTCGTTTAAAAGAACTTCCCCAAATTTTTCCCTCTGCTGCAACTTGAGCAGCTTCTTTAAGATATTTAGTTAAGAGTAAGTTTTCATCCGGCATAAAGCTCTCCAGTAAAGTATTTAACGGTTCACAAATACGACTCCAAATAACACTTAAGTTTGGTTCGTCTTGTTCTCGTAGAGTCCAACGTAGTAAGACATAATAAAGTTTAATTGGTCTGACACAAGCACGAGCCAAATCATACAAACAATCATCGGCTTTCTGAATACTTGCAACAGATGTTGCTAGTTTGCCAATGCAACGTAGTCGCTCAAGAATTCTTTCTGCACTTAAAGTCTCTTTATCTTCTTTAGTTTCTTCTTTCTTAAAACGTTTATACTGACCATTTCCAAGTAGACGTATAAGTGCAGATGGAATTCCTTCTACTCTTCCAAAAATTCTATCATCAACTGTATTAGCTGATATTTCTACCTCTAAGTTTCCACTGAGAGTAAAAGCAAAGCCAATATCTAAAGACAAGGAAATTTCTAAAGCAAGCCTCAGTGATTTTAGTAAAGCTAAAGAATTATTAACATCTCCCCAAACTAGAGGAATAATCACAGATGTGTGAACAAAATCAGGACGTTTTGGCAATGCTAAACCAACTACTTTGTTGGCTTTAAATTCAAGCTGGTTATCTTTATATAATTTCAATTCATCAACTGTGACAGTACCACCTTCAGCATTTGTTGCTGCAAGTTGTTTTAAAAGTTCACGCCAAATCCTCAACAGTTCTGGAGCAGAACCTTTAGGTAATGCTAAGTGCAAATAAAGCGGGTCTTGTTTTTTGACAGCAGGGAAATTCGCCCCGACTGCCATTAATTGGTACGCTAAAGCTGCAATTGAATCTGCTTGTCTTTTCGGTTCAGCACTGATACCACCCGGTAAGCGGTTAGAAAAAGCTTGGACTTTTGTACCAGGAGGCATATTATCTGAAATTAGTTCATCTATATCAGTGGAAGTAGAACCTAAAGAGCATCTTTGTCTGGGATTTGCTTCTACATAAGCATTTAAATCATTGCCTCCATTTAGCCGAATAGCAAAAGGTAAATTTACCATTCTGCTAACGGCTGCAATCATTTCTTCAGATACTTCTGTTTCGTCAGATATTTGTGTAGTTTCCTTTCTTAGTTGAAAAGATTCTTGTAGAGCTTCTTTAATACCCTCAATTCCTTTAACAGCAGCTTTAGCAGCAAATAAAGGTCGCCCATATTGACCATTAAATGGCTCAATTGCAGTACGCTGAAGTTCAGATATACCCGTATGATGAGCGATTTTATCCCAAACTTCTTTGGGGCTTAATCCGGCTTCGCGGTAACTAAGATAAGCTGCTTTCAACCCCTCAGATATAGCAAATTCTTCTGCGTTGTTTACAGGTAATAACTGAAGTTCAGCCGCTTTTATTAGTGCATCTGCACCAGCCGCTTCACCCCACTTAGTTACATCTTTAGCAATCTTGTCTGATTTATAACCAGCTTTTTTTCTATCTAAAAGAGCCTCAACATTTACCAAAACTTCCTCAATGTTTTGTTGGATGGCTTGATGAGTAACTTTAATACCATCTTTAGTAGCTCTTACAAGTCTTTCGATATTATTCCCAAAAACTTGGTCAATTTTACTTTGCCAAACAGCAGCTATTTCTTTTGTAAAATCTACGTTTGATAATGCTTCTCCTTCAAAAAGTTCGCCATCAGGGAAAATTGCTAAAGGATTTAACCCATACTTTTGCAAAACCTCTTCGCAAGCACCCAGCAATAGGGCTGTAATATAGCCTTTGTCTTCAGAAATGCTGATTCTAAAAAGGTTACAGCTTCGTCCAAAAGCAACGGTTAATTCTTTTTCGAGTTTGCGAAAACGTTGTGCATCTGGAATTCCTAAATCAAATAAGTCCGCAGCTGTAAGCATCGCCGCCCAACGTTCAATATTTGGGTCTTCTGGTAAAAATCTTGCTCCATCGCTGACGTTATGACCTGAATGGCGCTCAATTAGCTTTCTGACTAACTCCAAATCATCTTTTGAAACAACAAAGCTAAGTACACAAGCTTTTTCAAGTTGTTCTCGTAAAAATTCCTGATTTCTAGCCAGGGTTTTAACATTGCGTCCTTGGGTATCTAATTTATTCAGGTCATGAACAGCAGTTGCAGCTAGTAGCAAAGGTCTTTTATCTTCTGGGACTTCTGCGATTCGGCTAACTGTCAAAATGAACTGACACGCAGAATCGAGGTGTTCTGCAAGGGTCGTACCTTTTCTTACGCCGTACTGATGATGATGTGCATGATTTTCGTAAAGCTGGGGGCGAATTTCAGTGAAGTAACGCTCCTCCAAAGACTTAGGAGGACGATTTAAAAGCCTATTGCGCTTAATCATGTTGAAAGATATGAATTTAATACCAAACTCAGTCTCACAAAGTGGTCAACAAACACCATAGTCTGTCTTAATTTATTGCGCCACTACTACGAGTTTTTACTGAATGAATTTTCAAGCCCTATTTTCAGGTGGGCGAATTCTGACTCTATCTAATTCAGCAGTTACAATTGCACCGGAGAATAATTCGTTTCCGTAAAGCTGAAGTACCCGCAAACAAACTATTGATTGTTCTTTCGTTGAGAGATTAACTAAGCGCAAAATACCACAGTGAGGATTTCCCCGCAAAATTGCTAACTCTCCAAAATCTTTATCAAGGGTGACTAAAATTCTACCTTCACGATAGGCGGTTGCTAAAATTTCCTCGTCACCTGGATCTTTTGACCAATCTCCAGACCAAACTACATCATACCCAACCGTTTGTAAATCGGTACGCACCCTAGCATTAATGCAAGTATCTAGTAGTATCTTCACCTTGGGGACTCTATGAATAAAGGTTCAACTCGTTCATGACCAACTAACCTTCGTGCATAGACTAAACAGGCTTGTACATCTTCCCGTTCTAACCAGGGATAAGCTTCTAGCAAAGTTTCAATAGTATCTCCTACTGCTAACATTCCTAAAATATGTTCAACAGCTAGGCGACGACCTCGAATAATGGGTTTACCGCCAAAGATTTGGGGGTTAAATGTAATTCTTTCTAGTAATGTTTGTTCGTTCATGGTTTATACGATGACCTCTAATACAAGGTTTATCGAAACAAATATTGGAGTTAAGGGAAATTCTGGACAGTTTATTTTTGCAAACAAATCCCTATCAGGGTTGGTCAGCCAGAGTTACTCTCAGGCTTTTTTAATGTCTTCTTTGATAACCCCATTGCAAGAGCATCAAAGTAATGTGATTACACTTCCCTTAATGAACACAATTATTTCTATCTGTCCATGCACTTGAGGTTAATATCCTGATTTACAATTATAAATAGAATTATGGCACAACTAAATTAAAAGTGCAAGTATATTTTGGGAATGCCAAGAAAAAAAGAAACAATTACACTGTCAATTCCGCCAGGAACTAAGGAACAACTAGAAGCGATCGCTCGCCAACTCAATATTACTTGGGGCAAAGAACCCAGTATTTCGGGCTTAATAGTGGCGATTGCACAACAATCTGTAGAGGTCGGAAAGCCTTTCACCCTTGACTCAAACCAAGTTAACGCTTTACACAAAGCTATCAAAGCTCTGAGTGATGCAGGTCAGATAGGGGAAGCTCAAACTATACTTACACTTTTGTTAGAGCGTAGTAATATTGAAGCTCCCTTGCGTCAATCGCTGATGAAACAACTGAGTCAACCTGCTCCTGCATGGCGAATTCAAATTGAAGAGTTAATCAAGAGACAACAGCCTTTCTACCTTGTTTATCAAAACTCTCAAGGTGATGAACTAGCATATACAGTTCGCTATGCTGAAGTTCGTTTCTTTGAGAGACGTTTTTACTTAATGATTTGGTGTGAAGAAACTCAAGACGTAGAAAACGATATTCCTGATTTACCAGAACTATGGCACAATCGGTGCTTGCGTCTAGACCGCATCGAATCAATGGCAACTATACCCGCCAGTGGAAATTGGCGTGGAGAACTAGGTTATCTAGAAGTGTACTTGCATTTTCGCCAAGGCTTAGTTAAAGCTTATCAACCTAAAGAAGATGACATTAAAGATGAAGTAATTGGAGATGTTCGCCAAGTCGTGCGAAGAGTAGTTAATGATTTTTGGTTGATACGAGAAGTTTCGCGCTATTGGGAAGATTGCGTGATTGTATCACCTGAGAGTCTGCGCGATCGCCTTAAACAAAAACTCCTCACCCTCTGCCAGTTATACGACATCGAAACCAGGAGTTAAGTCTTGACGAGGAGAGGGAAGCGGAAAAACTTTTGATTGCTGGAAAGAGAGTAAAACTCAAAGCCTCTCTCCTCTTAGGAGAGAGGTTTGGAGAGAGGTCACACTGTATTGCACCCAAACCAGAACCGCTATATTATGTTCCCGCACGAGAGCGAATACGATCGGGTATATGATGGCGATCGCCTAAGATTTCTAACAAGGGGCCATTAACGTCAAATTTAACCATACTTACCGACGCGACCAAAATATTCACCCGATAGCGATAGCGTCCCAAATCAATTCCCAGTAAACTGCAAAGCATAATCCGAATCGTAGCTTTATGAGAAACTACTAAAACATTACCTTGGGGATGTTTTTCTTGAATTTCAGCAATTACAGGCATAGAACGGTTAGCAATATCTACCGCAGTTTCTCCACCTAGTGGTGCATTCCAAGCGGGTTCTGTCACCCATTTTAGATAGTTTTCTGCGTAATTCTCTTGGGCAAACGATTTACTCTTAGTTTCCCATTCGCCGTAACTACCTTCTCTAAGTCCGTCACGCAACTGCATATCTATACCGATAGCATCACAAAATGGCTTGGCAGTTGCAATTGTGCGTTTCATTGGGCTAACATAAACCCCTTCCCACTTCAATTGTTGATAAACATCGGCAAAAGCGGATGCCATCTGCATCCCCTCTGTTGTCAACTCCGCATCAGTTTCACCGCAGAAATTACCACTTTGACTAAAGGTAGTTTCTCCATGTCGCAGTAAATATAAATTGAGTGTCATAGCTTGTATGCGATTGGGATAAAGGAGTTTGTGCAAAAATAAAATACCATCAATCTCGCAATCGAGTCTGTGACACCAGGACAAATTCAGAAGGCAGGTGGTCACTGAGCGTAGTCGAAGTGAGGCAGAAGGGAACCCACATTTAAAAACGTGGGATTATTGAAGTAAGGACGCCGCTAGATGCTCCACTTGGGGCAAAGCCCGAAGACCGCACTGATTCCCTTGTGTCTCGTGGCACTTTCCGCGACGCCGTGTCACTAGTTTTGCACTTTAATTTAATCCGCATCCCTTATCGTAAAATCTGGTCAATCATCCTATTGGCTTGCGAATCGTAACTACCCCCAAATAAATTGAAGTGATTCAAAATGTGATACAGGTTATAAAGCGTTTTTCTCTGCTCATAGCCTGCATCTAACGGAAACACCTCGTTGTAACCCTTATAAAACGTTGCAGGGAAACCACCAAATAATTCGGTCATGGCGATATCAACTTCTCTATCCGCAAAATAAGTTGCTGGATCAAATATCACTGGTTCTCCCGATGCAGTACACCCAGCATTTCCGCCCCATAAATCGCCATGTACTAAAGAAGGTTGCACCTGATGATCCGCCAATAGTTCCGGGATAGTTGCTAGTAACTTGTCTTGTTGGGGAAAATTACCTCCCCGTCGCCTTGCCAACTGAAATTGATAACCCAGGCGATGTTTAATATAAAATTCCGTCCAGTCTGCTGTCCAAGTATTAATTTGAGGTGTAGAACCAATAGTATTGTTAATTTTCCATCCAAAAACTTGACTATTGCTAGTTTTATGCATCGCCGCTAACTTGCGTCCCATTTCTAGCCACGAATTGCTATTACCGCTACCAAGTTCCAACCATTCCAGGACGATGTAGCTAGAATTATCAGCAGTACCCCAGCAAATTGGTTTGGGGATGCGAATACTAGCTGTTGCTAGCATTTCCTTTAAACCCAACGCCTCAGCTTCAAACATTGCAACTTGGGATGCAAGGTTTTGTTTGACGAAGTAGGTTATCTCACCATTAGAGACAGCATAACCTTGGTTGATGCACCCGCCACCAACCGATCGCCGTTGCTGACTCTGAAATTTTTCGCCAGTCATCTGACTAATATGGGTGTCGATTTGAGTCCACATGATTCAATTGGGGAGTGGGGGATGAGGGAGCAGGGGGAGCAGGGGAGCAAGGGAGCAAGGGAGAAGTTGCAGTAAGTCTTTCCCCTCTGCCTCTTGTGCCCAATGCCCCATGCCCTATTCCCAATTTTTAATTTTTAATTTACGGCTTGACAAAAACTACACCATAAGCATCTGGAGATAGATACTTTTTGGCTGCTTGCATCAAGTCTGTTGCATCTTGGCTCTGAATTATCGCCGGGTAGTTAAAGGCGGGTTCCAAATTTCCCACCAAAGACTGATAATAACCATACAACCCAGAGCGATCGCTTGGTGTTTCGTTGCCAAATATAAATCTGTTAGCTACTCGCTGCCGTATACGGGCAATCTCTGATTCTGTTATCAACTCTGTTTGTAGTTTGCTAATGTGTTGAGCGATCGCATCCTCTACAACTGCTAAATTTTCCACTGCACATTTAGCTGAAATATAAAATACCCCTTGTAGCTCGTTGCTCATGTTGCTCACAGAAATTGAAGAAACTAATCCCCGTTCTTCCCGTAAATCCCTTACCAGTCTTGATGTCCGTCCGTGTCCTAAAATTCCGGCTAAAACATCTAATCCATAGGTACAATCTAACTGAGTCATTCCGGGAACCCGCCAAACCATTACTAGTCTTGCTTGTTGCAGACTTTCATCAATAAATTCTCGACGAACAATTTCTGTAAATGGTGATTCAGGATTCAGGGGGGAGTGGGGAGTAGGGAGTGGGGAGTGGGGAGTTTTAGTGGCTTTTGTAAATCCTTCCGCAACAGTTGCGATTAATTCTTCTACGGGCAAATTGCCCACAGCCACAGCCGTAATTGACTGGGGTTGATACCAATCAGCATGAAAATCTCGCATCTGCTGGGGTTTAAGTCCGGCAATCACCGATTCTGGCCCCAATACCGCACGGCGATAGGGTAGATAATCAAAAGCTGTCTCCATCGCCCGCCGATATGTACGCCGCTGGGGATTATCCTCTGAACGCCTAATTTCTTCTAAAACTACCAATCGCTCACGTTCAAAAGCATCATCAGGAATACTCGCATTCGATACTACATCTATTTGTAGTGGCGCAAGCTCGGCAAAATCTTTGGGGGCAGTAGTTATATAGTAATGAGTATAGTCTTGGCTAGTAGCGGCATTAGTAACAGCACCCCGTTCTTCAATTCGACGTTCAAACTCGCCGCTTGCCAGTCGCTCTGTTCCTTTAAAAATCATATGTTCTAAAAAGTGAGCCATGCCGTTAATAGCATCAGGTTCGACAGCAGAGCCAACTTTTATCCATAAGTTAAGGTTTACGGCTTCAACTGGCATTTGCTCGGCAATGATTGTCAAACCATTGGGCAATTGGTGCAGCGTCGGAGCATTGAGACGGGGAAGTTTCCGCAGGGTTGAGGTCATTGCTACTTGTGTGTGAGGAGCATGTTACTCTCTTATCTTATCTGCGACTATAAAATAAACACTGCGATCGCTTCTCTACAAAAAAAGAAGCGATCGCATTAGCAAGATACGCAAAGAAGACTTGACAGCTTGTGTACTTCATCAACTTGAAATTAGCTGTATATACCCGAAACATCTATCCAAAGTTTTGAAACTCTGGATAGATGCTTACTAGACACGCTGTTGAAAGCAATGTCTGATTAACATAGGTAGAAATCAATGCCCTCTTAGAGTTGATAAGGGCTTTACTTATAAAAGTTAGCAGAAGTAAGTTTCTTAATTTCTGCTTAACTATATTGATGCAATACCCAGTCTCCTATCTGTCATATCTATCGTTTCTGTCATATCTATCGTTTCTATTATTTCTGTCATATCTATCGTTCCTATTATCTCTGTCATATCTGTCGTTTCTGCGATCGCCAATTGAAAACTCAGCTCGGCAACCATTTCTCACCCAAATACGATTTCTTCGATAGCCCCAATTTCCTCTACAACTGGTGTTAGACAATTGCCTGACAAGCCTCACTCTGCCTCTTGCATTTACCGAACAAGTATTCCTTCGATTATTTTGGCTTGCACAAGTTATTATCTCTTGAGCCGAAGCTGGGGCAGCAATACTCAAAAGTGTACCGATACCAAGACTAGCAACCAGAAAGGTCGCAGCAATTGTGGGAAGGCGCATAATCATAATAATAAAATGCTAGATTTCTTCCAAATTTCAGAAACAAAAACTATAGTAATTCTAGCAAATTGCATTCATAGCCAATGCATAAATCAGATTAAATGCAAAAAATATTTGCACTTTTAACTTCATCAAAGACAACAGCTTCTATCAAGCACTTAAGCATTGCAAGGGTTTGAACTATACTTATGCTACAATATCTATTTCAAACGTTATACAAAAATGGATACTATTAATTTTTATAAAGCTTTAAGAGGTGAAAAACTATCTAGTTCAATTGGAGATATTACATTTACAACCCATTATGTTGGGGAATTAATTTTAACTTCAGGAAGATTAGTAGCTTGTGACCCACTTGCTTTTCCTGATAGTGAAGCTTTTCAAAAGTCTTTACCAATTGGTAAATATCCTGTTTTCTTAATTGTTGCTCATTATCCAAGAAATAATGACCAAAGAGTGGCTTATGCCATAATTCGTATTAGCGAAGAAACTCCCATAAGTTGGAAATTAGGTATTTGCTCTGATGAAGAACTAGCTTCGCTTACAGAAAATGACACCTTGGGTTATCCAGTTGATTCTGGAGTTGGCTGCTTTATGGATTTTGATGCAGTAAAGATTCTTGATGATTCAATATACTATGCATACATTGCTAATCCCCAAGAAGAAAGCTTGATAGACCTGATTCAAGATGAATTAAGAAAAAATTACAGACCTACATGGAAGTGGGCAAATATTTGTATAGATAAATCTACCCAATTAAATATAATTGCCTTTTCATCAGGGTATGGAGATGGTATTTACCCAACCTACTTTGGATACGACACCGAAGATAAAATTGTTAACATTGTCACTGAGTTTTGAATATTAAAATCATCAAAATTGCCGTTGGATTATACAAGTAGTACTCCAACCCAAAGAGCGCAAAGGGTTTGTTTTGTTTCCAAAACAACGGGTGATAGAGCGCACCTTGGGTTGGCTTGTTTGGTATTGGCAATGAAACAAACGATATTGCTGTTTATGCCGCCTAATTGGATAAAGTCGAGTTAAGACTTTGGTTTATAAGTCGAAGCAACGTGTAATTCTTTCAACTGTTTAGCATCTACACTCGAAGGCGCATCTGTTAACAAACAACGTGCTTGTTGTGTCTTTGGAAAAGCAATGACATCCCGAATGGATTCTTCTCCAGCTAGCAACATTACCAAACGATCTAAACCGTAGGCGATGCCACCATGCGGCGGTGTACCATATTCAAATGCTTCTAAGAGGAAGCCAAATTTACTTTGTGCTTCTTCAGGAGATAACCCGATCGCTTCAAACACTTGCTGTTGAATTTCTCGCTGATAAATCCGCAGACTTCCGCCACCAATTTCTACACCGTTGAGTATCAAGTCGTAAGCTTGGGCGCGTGCAGTTTTTAACTCGCTCAAATCATCAGGATGTGGTGCTGTAAACGGATGATGTAGTGCTTCTAGGCGCTTTTCGTCAGCATTCCACTCGAACATCGGGAAATCTGTAATCCACAACAAGTTGATTTTTTCTGGATCGATTAGGTTAAATTCTCTAGCGATCGCTTGTCGTAATCTATCTAAAGTTTTATTAACTGTAGCAGCTTCCCCTGCCCCAAACAACAGCAAATGTCCAGCTTTTGCACCTGTGCGGCGTAAAATTTCTTGTTTTTGTTCTTCGCTTAAGTTGTCTTTAATCGCCCCAATGGTGTCAATTTCGCCATCATCTCTGACGCGGATATAAGCTAAACCTTTAGCACCGGCTTCGCTGGCTTCTTTAAATAAGTCGCCGCCTGGTTTAATGCGGACATTAGAAATTACATCGTTACCGTTGGGAATGGGGAGGATTTTGACGATACCACCATTGGTAACAGTATCCCGAAAGACTTTGAAACCAGAATCTTTGACGATATCTGAGACATCAACTAATTCCAAACCATACCGTGTATCTGGTTTATCACTACCGTAGCGTTCCATCCCCTCAGCATAAGTGAGACGCGGGAAAGGGCGTTGTAACTCAATGCCTTTAACTGTTTTGTAGATATGGCAAACTAAATTCTCATTTAGTTCGATAATTTCTTCTTGGGACATGAAGCTCATTTCCATGTCCAACTGAGTGAATTCTGGTTGTCTATCAGCGCGTAAGTCTTCGTCACGAAAGCAACGGGCAATCTGATAATATCTATCTAAGCCGGATACCATCAGCAATTGTTTAAATAGCTGGGGTGATTGCGGCAAAGCATACCACTCACCAGGGTTGACGCGACTGGGTAGAACATAATCCCGCGCTCCTTCTGGAGTAGAACGGGTAAGGATTGGGGTTTCGACTTCGATAAAACCTTCCAAATCTTCTAAATAACGACGCATGGCTTTGACAATTTGATGACGCAGTTGCAAATTTTGCGCCATACGTTCGCGTCGCAAATCCAAATAACGATATTTCAGCCGTAAGTCTTCTCGTACTGTTTCGGTGTCAGCTACAGAAACTTGGAAAGGTAACTGTTTGCGAACAGCATTGAGTAGTTCAATTTTATCGGCGTAAATTTCTACCTCGCCTGTGGGGATGCGGGTATTCAACGATTCTTCGGGACGTTGTGTTACCCTACCAGTAATTTCGACAACATATTCATTTCGCAGGGCGTTCGCATATTCGTAAGAATCTGGGGTGCGTTGCGGATCGCTGACGATTTGGACAGTTCCAGAGCGATCGCGTAAATCTAAAAATATCACACCACCATGATCGCGGCGACGGTCTACCCATCCGTAAAAGGTAACAGTTTCTCCAATATGTTCTTTTCGGAGTTCGCCGCAATAGTGAGTTCGCATAAGTCTTAGTTATTGTTTCCGGGCTAGATTGGCAAGAAAATGTCAAAGCCTTCCCATTATCTAGCATCAATAGTAATTGTAGTAGTTCTGGTGAAAGAAAAAATCAAATAATCTCACACTATATATACAGCATCTTTCATGTATTTGAACCACACCCAATACTTGTCGGGTTTTGGGGAAAGGGACTCATGTTAAAGGGGAAAAACTTTATATATCTAGCCTTCCACTCCTTTTTCCCTTTAACCGAGCAGTATTGGAACCACACCTGTCGTAGGGGCGCAAGGCCCATTGGTGTCAACTTAAGCCGAAAACTATATCCGACAGGCGTTTTGCAAATCCCTCACGCTCTCATCCCCTTTCACAAATGCTACGGTGTACACACAAGTTTGTCGACCTGTACCTTTAATGCATCGACCTGTACCTTTAATGCATCGACCTGTACCTTTAATGCATCGACCTGTACCT
>NZ_JAVRCL010000080.1:26469-27170 GCF_034530775.1 Nostoc sp. DedSLP04
TTAATGCATTGACCTGCACCTTTAATGCATTGACCTGCAACTTTAATGCACTGACCTGCACCTTTAATGCATTGACCTGCACCTTTAATGCATTGACCTGCAAAAATTAATCTTCCCTACGTTACGCAACAACTCTAAAAGACTTGTGTGTACACGGTAGCTCACGGAGGGGAGAGGACAAAACGTTCTCACCAAGCGGGTTTAGCGTTAAGTTGACACCTATGCGCAAGCCCTTGCGCCCCTACCGCGTGGTCTATTTACTATTTTGGTTGATTAGGACGGTTTCCTTGGGGAGAGGCTCCACCATCGCCAGGAGGATGAGGTGGAACACCTAGTGCGTCGATCAACTGTTGTTCTGTGACACCCAGCTTTGCTGCTGCGGCTTTAAAATCAGGTCTGGGTGGACGTTGACTGCGATCGCCTGGATTTGGTGGATTGGCTGGAACTCCTAACGCCGCCTTTAACTGGGCTTCTGTAACTCCTAATTTGGTTGCTGCTGCTGCAAAATCAGGTCTGGGTGGACGTTGATTGCGATCGCCTGGATTTGGCTCCTTGGCTGGAACTCCTAACGCCGCCTTTAATTGGGCTTCTGTAACTCCTAATCTGGTTGCTGCTGCTGCAAAATCAGGTCTGGGTGGGCGTTGACTGCGATCGCCTGGATTTGGCTCCTTGGCTGGAACTCCTAACGCCGCCTTTAATTG
>NZ_JAVRCL010000080.1:27270-33192 GCF_034530775.1 Nostoc sp. DedSLP04
GGCTTCTGTAACTCCTAATTTGGTTGCGGCGGCTGCAAAATCAGGTCTGGGTGGACGCGGCCGTTCGTTTGATGGTTCGTTGGGCGGTTGTTGCGCCTGTGCAATTCGCTCGAATTGATTAGCAGCATTTGCTTGATTGAGTGAAATCAAACCAAATGTGCCAACCAGAACAGGAATCGCTGTTACTACTAGTACTCTACGAATATTCATCATTAAATCTCCAAAGGTTTATATTTATAATTAAGTCTTCTCAAAATAACAGTTTGCCCTGTTTCTAAATTACAGTTTTGTAATTTAGAAACAACAATACTCTGATGAGATCGCCGCTGAGGGCGAGGCAAATGCAAGGGTGCATAAATTTAACGGTTATTGCGTTCTACCCGGTTTTGAACTGCTTCTTGATTATGAGGTTGGGGACGTTGGGGAGTACGCTTTTTCTGATGTGGACGAAGTTTAGAATGTCTAATTTGTGGTTTTTCATCAGATATTTGCCGTTTGTTGGGCTGTTGTGAAATCTCGGCGTTCCGATGAGGTGGATTAGCGGCATTTGCCTGATTGGGTGCAACAAAACCGAATGTACCAATCAAAAAAGGAATTGCGGCTACAGCTAAGACTCGACGAATATTCATAAAAATCAACCTTTAAAAGCTACGGTGTTCATATTTATAATTGAGCCACCTCAAAATTACAGCTTTCCTATTTTCTAAATTACAGTTTTGTAATTTGAATAAAAAATAATGAATTTAGAATAGAAGAATATATGAATTAATAAATGCTGTGAATGTTCTGTTTGTTGAAGATGAAGCGAAAATTGCTAACTTTGTCCGGGCTGGATTAAAGGAGCAGGGATTTGTTGTAGACTACTGCGATAACGGTGATGACGGATATCTGCGGGCATTAGACAACGAATATGATGCGATAATACTCGACATTATGATGCCGGGAAAAGATGGACTATCAATTCTAAAACTATTACGGCGGCAAGGTCGGAATGCTCCGGTGATTTTGTTGACGGCTCGGAATGAATTAGACGATCGCTTGCAAGGGCTAAATTTGGGAGCGGATGACTATATCGCTAAACCGTTTTTTGTGGAAGAATTAGCAGCTAGAATTCATGCCGTTGTGCGCCGGAGTGTAAGCGATCGCCAAAATCTACTTTGCGTTGGGCCGATCAAACTCGATCGCATCACTAGAGAAGTCACTTGCGATCGCCAGGTGATAGAGCTCACCAGCCGCGAGTTTAATCTTCTAGAATATCTCATGCGTTCTCCCGGACGGGTTTTTACTCGTACCCAAATTTTAGAACACGTTTGGGGCTACGATTTTAACCCCAACACCAACGTTGTGGATGTTTGTATCCAGCGAATTCGTAAAAAGATTGACCCCATCGATCAAGTAGTCTGGATTGAAAGCATTCGAGGGGTTGGATATCGATTTCGCAAGCCAGATTCTTCATCATGAAACTTCCTTCGTTTCGACTCCGCATTGCTCTGTTGTCTGCGGCTCTAGCTGGCAGCACATTAGTCGGATTTGGCGCGGTTTCCTGGTTTCAGATTTACAATGCTAAGATTAGCCGCCTGGATGCAGAACTATTAAATCACTTGATGCGGGCAACTCCGAACTTCCCTCCACCAGAGGAACCTCCCACTGGCGCAGCCTTTTCCAAAAGAGAAAACTCACGCGAGCGATCGCGATGGCAGTTTTACGAAGATTCCTTATCTTATGCTTTCGGAACCAATACAAAAACCCCCGTCGCCCTGGTGGTGCTGGACACAAATAACAATATACTTTATCAATCCAACTCCCTACCTGCCGACCTTGAGGTAAATCGTCTGTTGCTGAAGCGTCTTGAGTTGGCACCTCTACCACCGTCGCCGAAGAGAGAACCACCACCTTTACCCTCTAATACAAATCCATCCTTGGAGCGGCCGCCGCTAATTCGTCCACGCCCACCTCAATTTGTCACAGAGCAGACAAAAACAGCAGTCTGGCGGATTGGAGCAACTAAATTTCCCAATGCTCAGATTGCCATTGCCGTTAGCTTGCAAGCCGTAGATCGAGATATGGCTATCATTCGCAATATCTTCCTGGTTTCAATTCCGGGAGCGTTGCTGTTGGTTGCGGTGGGAGCATGGTTAGTTTCTGGTGGTGCTTTACGTCCCATCCGGCAATTAACGGGCGTAATTCAACAGGTAACTGTCAAAGGGCTAGATCAGCGGATTCCCATTGGGACAACTGATGTTGAATTTGTCGAACTGATTCAAGTGTTTAACCTGATGTTGTCCCGCTTGGAACGTAGTTTTACCCAAGCTTCCCGCTTTAGTGGTGATGCGGCTCATGAACTAAAAACCCCACTGACTATTTTGCAAGGCGAACTAGAACGAACACTCCAACAAGTCGATCCTGGTAGTGAAGTACAACAGCGGCTAAGCAATTTGTTAGATGAGGTGCGCCGCCTGAGTGGAATTATGCGAAAACTCTTGCTGCTATCTCTGGCAGATGCCGGAAAAATGAGCTTGTATCTGGTTGAAGTAGATATGTCTGAGTTGCTGATGGAGATGCTAGAAGATGTGGAAATGCTAGCTCCCCATTTGACTGTGGAAACTGACTTTACTGATGGGTTGCGGGTAAAAGGCGATCGCGATCTTTTAATTCAAGTTTTGCAAAACCTATTTAGTAATGCAATTAAATACAATCTCACCAACGGCTGGATACAAATTCGCGCTCATCAAACTCCAAGAACTCTTCACGTCACCATTGTCAATACATCAAAAGATATTCCCCTAAGCGATCGCGATCGCATTTTTGACCGATTTTATCGCGGCGATCCCTCACGTAACCGCAAGGTAGAAGGAATCGGACTAGGACTGAGCCTAGCCCGAGAAATTGCCAGGGCACATCGTGGCGACCTTACCCTTGACTTAACACTTTCTGGTCAAACAGCATTCACCCTCACCTTACCGATGAAGTAATCCCTCTTTTATTACTACAAGAAGCCGAAAAAAGTAATACCAATTTGAAAAAAGAATGCGACAAATAGACCATTTGTAGAGACGCGATTCATCGCGTCTTTACTTTACACCGATTCATCGCGCCTTTACCCAAGAATGTGTTGCAATCATTAATTGAATCGGTATAAGTACAATACCGCCATCGAAAGAGCGATCGCGCAAGCTCATTGCATTGATTAATTCAAAGCATCAGCGATCTTAAGACCAAGGTGCTGCAATGCTTTTTCTTTGACAAATTCAGCTGCACTACGAGCCGATTCCGCCAAAATAGTATCAGTGTTTGGAGTCAACTTCAGCGCTCCTCCCAGATATCCCAAAGCTTTGCAATAATCATCAGTCAAGTTAGTAGATGCCAGTCTCTTTACAGTTTGATAATCGCCACTCTGAAAAGCTGTTAACGCTTTGTGGTGTAAATCATTTTCTGGCTTTCCTAGTACTTCAAGAATTGCGCTCACAGCTTTATCAACTTTTTCTTGTGTTAGTGTGGATACTGTTGCTTGCATATTTATCTCCTTTAGTTCATGAATTTGCAAGTTGTCGGTAGCGTTCTTGAACTTCCTGAATCGAAAACAAAGTTTCAAACTTCAACCCTGCTGACTGGTACAACTCACCTCCCCCTTGTTGTCGATCTACCAGTGAAATTACTTGATTTACGGTATAACCTGCATCTTTAAGACGCTCAACCGCTTTTAGAGCAGATTGCCCAGTTGTGACTACATCTTCCAAAACTACTACTTTTGCGCCCTCTGGTAAACTGGGGCCTTCTATATAAGCTTTTGTTCCATAACCCTTGGCTTCCTTGCGAATAATCAGCGCTGGTATTGGGCGGTTTTCATAAACAGAAACTATACTCACTGCTGTCACAATTGGATCGGCTCCCATTGTTAAACCACCTACAGCCTGTGTATCTACAGGTAATAAAGGAAATAGTAATCGTCCGACTGCTAAAGCACCTTGAGGATGGAGTGTTACCTGTGTCTTATTGACGTAATAAGAACTACGCAGCCCAGAAGATAAGAGAAAATCACCCTCTTGATAAGCAAGTTGGCAAAATAAATCTAGTAACTTGTGGCGTAAAGTGGTCAAATCCGAAGTGGTTGCCCAAATATCTGAGTGGGTAAGAGTTTCAGTAGGATACGTCATTACAAAACATTAAAAGTTGTGCTACACCAAAGGTTGAACTCATCAGAGTTCTGAACTTCAGCATAAATTAAGATTCGCCCAAAGCAAAAGTTGAGGAGTCAAAAACGTGCGTATAAAATTTAAAACCTTTGGTGGTTTATTGGTGCTGCTTGCTGCTGGTATTGCTTTTCCCTCTATTGCATCTGCCCAAACGGCAACACCCAATTCTGAAACTATGAATGATGTATTTGAACGAGCTTATTTTCGTCACGATCGCAATTTCTACGAAAATAGTAGCAGCCTCAAGCGTCAGCTAGACTCATTTTTCGGATCTGGTTCTGGTTTCGGTGGTTCCTTCCCAGAAAATGAAATTGCCCGCGACGCCAATTTGGTTAATACTTTATATCATGATGCCCTGACTCAGCAAGTTGGCAACGATCCTTATATTCGTACTCCTGATTTACCAAATCCTTATGACACATCGTTGCTCGTGTCTCCTCGCTATAGCAACAAACTCAAAGTAGGAACAGAATTCAGGTTTGAAACATTACCATCTCGGTAAGATTGGGGAGTGGGGAGTGGGAAAATGCAGGTACAAGGAGAATAAACCATGCCCAATGCCCCATGCCCCATCCCCCATGCCCATTTTTTATGATTCAGTGCGCCCTGCTGGAATCGAACCAGCCTGAAGACGAATTATGAGTTCGTTGCCTCCCCAATCGGCCAAAGGCGCTTGTTTTTTGGTGTGTGGGTTGCTACGAGAAAATTACTTCAACTCTTAGGTCAACCTTATTTACTAATTTTAGAGCGAGCAAAATACTTCACGCACTGAGTTTAGCCAATTCAATGAATATAGCACAAATTTACCACGTGTGAATACTGGACAATAGTTTATTAGATTTTTATACTACATAATTTGATCATAGATATAGTGCAAACTAATATTGATTAAGTTCCTTTAAGGATTGAGGTCAAAAGCTTCACTATTCTTAAATAGACCAGCATTCTATTGTGATAGCTTGTCAGCGATGAAAATAAATTCTACTGTACTTCTTACTTTGATTTTGTTAATTCTGATGATGGGAGCAGGTTCTGTGAGCGCGTTATTGGGCTTTGAACTGGGGAGTTCAGCACTTAAAGGCGTGACTACACCAGATGGGCGTCCTACAACTAAATTTGCCAGCAATAAGGCAAATAGCTCTCAACAGGGAGGGCTAGTGCTATTAAAAGAGGAAGAAATTCTGAAAATAGTCAAGGCGCGAATTGAGGGTAAGACTAAAGCCGCTAAATCTGAAAAGCCCGAAGAAGATGATGAAGAAACCAATAGCAGCAAGCAGAAGCCAGAGGAAAAACCCCCAGAAGTAGTTGAAGAAAAGCCCCTACCAGGTTTTCCGGTTACTGCCCAAAGTCAGGGTGTAACAATGACTGTACAATCTGCTCGCTACTCTGGTGGTGATTTACTACTGAAAGTGAAAATGCAGAACAAAGGTAAGGATTCTGTGCGCTTCCTGTATAGTTTTTTAGATGTTACTGATGACAAAGGACGAACCCTGAGTGCGAGTACAGAGGGTTTACCAACAGAATTGCCTGTAAATGGGCCAGCATTTTCAGGTACAGTAAGCATTCCTACAGCTTTACTTGATGATGTCAAGAAAATATCACTTGCTCTCACTGATTATCCCGCTCAACAATTGAAGCTAGAGGCATCGAATATTCCTGTAGAAAGGTAGGAGAGGACTGGGGACTGGGGACTGGGGACTGGGGACTGGGGACTGGGGACTGGGGACTG
>NZ_JAVRCL010000081.1:0-32528 GCF_034530775.1 Nostoc sp. DedSLP04
GAAATAACAAATGAGTACCCCGAAATAACAAATGAGTACCCCGAAATAACAAATGGGTACTCCAAAATAACAAATGAGTACCCCGAAATAACAAATGGGTACTCCAAAATAACAAATGAGTACCCCGAAATAACAAATGGGTACTCCGAAATAACAAATGGGTACGCCGAAATAACAAATGCGTAAGCGTAGCCCGCCGTAGGCATCGCCATGATTGCAACAATTTAGCTTTGTCACGCCAGCGAAACGTACCGCAAATCTTTGGTGGATGAAGTTTTTCCGACTTAGCGATCGCTCGATTTTGTAAACAATGCCAAATAATTGATTGCAGGTATAATCACAGAGATAGCTAGAAACCAAATTTAGATATGTGCGATCGCCATATCTCATTCGTTATAATATTGACGATAAACTTTGCTAAAGAGGGCAAATATATGACTAGCCGCGAGCAGCTTATCCAAGAAATTGCAGAGCTTCCAGATGAGTTAGTCAAAGTAATGTTAGATTTTTTGCATCGGGTTCAGACAACACGTAGTCATCATCCTCTAGCAAAATTTGCGGGTATTTTGAGTGATGATGAGGCGGCTGATTTACAGAAAGCAATTCAAACTGATTGTCGTCAGGTTGATTTAAATGAGTGGTGAAATTGCGTTAGATACTTCTGTTGCAGTACGTTTTCTAAATGGCGATCCTAATGTTGTTTCAAGGGTATTAGCGTTACCAGAAATATTTTTGTCGGTGGTAGTAGTGGGAGAGTTACTATTTGGGGCTGAGAACTCGACTCGACCGTTGAAAAATCTTCCTCGATATTTGGAGTTTATAGAAGTTTGTGCGGTTGTGCCTGTGGAAAAGCGAACGGCAGTTATCTATGCTCAGACTCGTTTGGGTTTGAAGCGCAAAGGGCGACCAATTCCTATGAATGATGTTTGGATTGCAGCGCACTGTCTGGAACATGGCTGGGTGCTTGTTACCGATGATTCAGATTTTGACTATGTGGATGGATTGGTTATAGAGCATTGGTAATGATAGCTATTATGTTTTGAGATCGCTTTTCCCATCATCTCAAAGCACGTTGGCGTAGCTCGCACTTCGGCTGCGCTCAGTGACCACCGTAGGCATCGCCAACAAGTGATAATGTAGCATTTTTCACTAATCAGTTAAGATCATCTTTATCAATCTTCTTTCCTCACCCTTTTGCTTGGAATTATGACGCAGGATGAGTTGTTGGTACTGATAGATCGCGCCGTGACTGAGGGTTGGCAAGAGTTAGACTTGTCGGGGCAGGAGTTGACTGAGTTACCTGTGGAAATTGGTAAGTTGAAGCAGCTTAAGTCTTTGATTTTAGGAAAGAAGGTTGAAGGTTATGAACGAGTAAGAGGCCGCTATCTCCAAAAGGTTTCAGGCAACAATTTAAAAACGCTTCCACTCGAACTATTGGGTTTGCCTAATTTGCGTAAGTTGGATATCAGTGGCAATCCTTTAGAGAGGATTCCCGATGTGGTAACGCAAATACTACATTTAGAGGAACTTATCTTAATTCGAGGAGAGCTAACTGAAATACCTGATGCGCTCGCTAAATTAACCAATCTGACGCAGCTTGACCTTAGTCGCAACCAAATAACCCAGATTCCAGAGGTGATCGCTAATTTAACCAATCTGACGCAGCTTCACCTCGATGGCAACCAAATAACCCAGATTCCAGAGGCGATCGCGAATTTAACCAATCTGACGCAGCTTGACCTCAGTAACAACCAAATAAGCCAGATACCAGAGGCGATCGCTAATTTAACCAATCTGACTGTGTTTTCACTCAGTTTCAACCAAATTACTCAGATACCAGAGGCGATCGCTAATTTAACCAATTTGACTGTGTTTTCACTCAGTTCCAACCAAATTACTCAGATACCAGAGGCGATCGCTAATTTAACCAATCTGACAAACCTTTTCCTCAGTTCCATCCAAATAACCCATATACCAGAGGCAATTGCTAATTTAACCAATCTGACACAGCTTTACCTTAATAACAATCAAATTACTCAGATACCAGAGGCGATCGATAATTTAGCCAGTCTGACGCAGCTTCATCTCTATAACAACCAAATAACCCAGATTCCAGAGACGATCGCTAAATTAATCAATCTGAGGGAGCTTGACCTCAGTCGCAACCAAATAACCCAGATTCCAGAGACGATCGCTAAATTAACCAATTTGACGCAGCTTGACCTCAATGACAACCAAATAACCCAGATTCCAGAGACGATCGCTAAATTAATCAATCTGACGCAGCTTGTCCTCAGTCGCAACCAAATAACCCAGATTCCAGAGACGATCGCTAAATTAACCAATCTGACGCAGCTTGACCTCAATGACAACCAAATAACCCAGATTCCAGAGGCGATCGCTAATTTAACCAATCTGACGCAGCTTGTCCTCAGTCGCAACCAAATAACCCAGATTCCAGAGGCGATCGCTAATTTAACCAATTTGACGCAGCTTCACCTCCATAATAACCAAATAACTAAGATTCCAGAGGCGATCGCTAAATTAACCAATCTGACGCAGCTTGACCTCAATGACAACCAAATAACCCAGATTCCAGAGGCGATCGCTAAATTAACCAATCTGACGCAGCTTGACCTCAATGACAACCAAATAACCCAGATTCCAGAAGCGATCGAAAGTTTGCCGAAACTGAAAATACTAGATTTACGGGGAAATCCGCTTCCTATTTCACCAGAGATTTTAGGATCTTCTGATAATGTTGGTTCAGTTGAAGATATTTTCAATTACTTGCAATTACTCCGAAGCGGTGAAGTGCGTCCACTCAACGAAGCCAAACTCTTACTTATCGGACAAGGTAGCGTCGGTAAAACATCCCTTATCGAGCGACTAATCCGCGATAAATATGACAAAAATCAACCCCAAACCGATGGACTCAATGTGGAAACTTGGAACGTGCAGGTCAATAGCAAAGACATCCGCCTCAATGTTTGGGACTTTGGCGGACAGGAAATTTATCATGCCACTCATCAGTTTTTTCTGACTAAGCGCAGTCTCTATCTCCTCGTTTGTAATTGTCGCACCAGCGAAGAAGAAAACCGCATCGAATATTGGCTGAAACTAATCGAAAGCTTCGGCGGACAGTCCCCCGTGATTATCGTTGGCAACAAAAAAGACGAACAACCCCTCGACATCAACCGCAAGGCATTACGCGAAAAATATCCTAACATCGAAGCGATTATCGAAACCTCTTGCCAAGACAATATCGGCATTGATGAACTTCGCACCGCAATTTTGCAGCAAATCGCCAACCTCAAAGAAGTCTACGACCTTTTACCCCTGTCATGGTTTAAGGTTAAACAAAAACTCGAATCCATGACTGAAGACTTTATCAGCTACAACCGCTACATCGGTATCTGCCACCAAAAAGAGATTCCCGAAGAACAAAACCAAGAGCAACTAATCGACTTGCTGCATCGACTCGGCTTAGTTCTCAACTTCCGCGATCATCCCATCCTCAAAGATACCAACGTCCTCAAACCCAACTGGGTGACAGAAGGTATTTACACGCTCCTGAGCGATGAAAACCTCAAAACTAAAACCAAAGGCATTTTCACCCACGCCGATCTCACCCGCATTCTCGATCCAGAGCGATACCCCACCGAGCGTCACCGTTATTTGATCGGGCTGATGAAAGAATTTGAGCTTTGCTTTGCACTAGAATGTCAGCCACCACAATTTCTGATTCCGGGACTTTTGCCTAAAGACCAACCAGACGAAACAGAACTCGACGACGAAACTCTCGAATTTCAATACCATTACAAAGTTCTCCCCGAAAGCATCATTTCCCGCTTCATCGTCATCACCCACGAAAAAATTCATAACCAAATCTATTGGCGCAGTGGCGTAATGCTGCAATATCAAGAAAATAACGAAATCTACAACATCGCCCGCATCAAAGCCGATCCCGAAGACAAAAAAATCTTCATCACCATTAGCGGACGTAAAGAAACCCGCCGCTTATTTCTCGGCATCCTCCGCGATGTCTTCCAAAAAATCCACAAAAGTCTTCCCAATCTCGAAATCACCGAATGGGTTCCCGTCCCCAACCATCCCAAACATCCGCCCCTCGATTATCAAGAACTCCTCGGACTCGAATCAATGGGTGAAAGCATAATCACCATCGGCAAACTCAAATTAAAACTCGACCTGCGTCAACTTTTAGATGGCTACGAAGACATTAAAATACGTCAAAGAAAACAGACTGACCTAAGTGTAGAAGTCTCAGAAGATAGTCCTTACAATATTTCCTTTCAAATTAACGATCATCGCCGTTCTAAAACCTTTAATCAACATGGAGAAGGCGATAATTTTGCAGGCGATCTCATTGATGGAGATAAAATAATCAGATAATTATAAAAAATCTAGATATTGTTGCGCTCAAAAAACTATGTCTAACACCATCAATCAATTCGGCAAAGGCGATAACGTTGCAGGTGATAAAATCCAAAATGACTTCAAAGGCGCAAACATCGGCAACTTTGCCAACGAAGTCAAAGACAACGCCAGTCAGCAAGCCTCTAACTTCAACCAAACAAGCGGCGCAAACATCAGCGAAATTCTGCAACTAATTGGCAACCTGCGCCAAACTGCTGCCCAATTACCACCAGAAATCCGCGATGACATCATCATTGATATTGATGATGTAAAAGTAGAAATTCAAAAGCCAGAAAAAGAACGCAATGTACCCAAACTCAAAAAACGTCTAATAGCTTTACTAACTGCTGCTAGTGTAGCTGCTGGCGCGATCGCAGGTATGACAGACTTTGCAAACAATGTTATGGAAATAGGAAACAAATTAAATATCGAACTCAAGCTTCCTTCTGGTAAATAGACTTTTCTAACTCCAGGGGCGATGCAACCTATTCAAAATTAATAATCACGGCATAATATCAACTTGCATCTGCTGCTGCCAACATAGCAATTATATTTGAGATTGTGAAAATTTTTGTTATGTTCGTTCTTAGTCATTTGTCCTAAGTAGATTGCAAATGACAAATGATATCATGTCCGCCAAATTACTCATAATAAAAGAACCCCACCCCCAACCCCTCCCCGCCTGCGGGGAGGGGAGACAAAGCACAGCTTTGGCGGGGTGGGGTTCTTCGGGTTTAATAAGCAATCAAGCGGACATGATATGACAAATGACAAATGACAAATGACAAATTATGCGGCTTATATTAGTTGAGGATGAAGCAGATTTAGGTGCAGCAATCAAACAAGTCCTGAGCCATGAGGCATATATAGTTGACTGGTTTCTAGATGGTAATCAGGCATGGCAATATCTAGAAACTGGCTGGACTGAGTATACCCTGGCGATTTTTGATTGGATGCTGCCTGGAGTATCGGGGATAGAATTGTGTAAATGGTTGCGCGATCGCCAATTAACTCTACCGATATTAATGCTAACAGCTAAAGACCGGATGGAAGAAAAGATTATTGGTCTAGATAGCGGTGCGGATGATTATTTAGTTAAACCGTTTGATATGGCAGAACTGTTGGCAAGATTGCGAGCATTACAACGGCGAGCCTCTTACGTTGGAGCAACGCTGACACCTCAAGTCCAACCCCGACGCTTACAAGTAGGTTGTCTGACGCTCAATTACAGCACTCATCAAGTTATTCGTGAGTATGCTCATGGTGAAAAGCAAGTGTTTTCACTAACCACCAAGGAATTTCAATTATTGGAATATTTTATCAGGCATCCCAACCAAATTATCAGCCGCGACCAAATTATCAATCAACTTTGGGAAATTGGTGCAGAACCAGTTAGCAATGTCGTAGCAGCACAAATTCGCTTATTGAGACGCAAATTAGGAGAAGAAGACAGCGAATCTTTAATTGAAACTATTTATGGTGTGGGCTATCGCCTAAATATTAAACCTCTTGAGGGTTTTACCCCACCCTAACCCTCCCCGTATGTATTGGGGAGGGAACAAGATTTCTTATTTCCCCCCTTTATAAGGGGGGACTAAGGGGGGTAAATCCAGGGTTTGTGTGTACACCGTAGCCAATATATCGGGGGATCTATTCATGCTGCTGATTTTTGCTAACTTGACAGCAATACTTTCAGCAAGGGTTTAAAAATATGGAACGCAATCCCATTTTCCACCAAACTCGGTTGCGGCTTGCGGCTTGGTATACCCTTGTCATGGGCGGTATTTTAGGGCTATCTAGTTTGGGAGTTTATAGTGTGGTTGCCCATACCTACTATGAAACCATCGACCAGGGATTGCAATCAGTTGCAAACGCACTCCGAAAAAGTATTGAACCGGCTTGGCAACAACCCGGACAATTACAACGCCTGAATAAAGAATTTTCTTTAGAATTATGTGTGGCTCAGACTAATTGTTTGCCTAAAACAACATCCCTTAAAAAATCGATCGCAGAAGCGGCGAATCCAGTTAATTACTATATCCGTTTATTGGATGGCTCAGGAAAACTTTTTGCTAGTGGAGGTATGGAATTTGACAAGTTACCGATTGCCTCAACATTACATAATTGGCAAATATTAACAGATTACTCTGGCACTCGATACCGCGAAATCACTTTACCTTTGTATACTCAAAACCAGGTTTCGGGTTATCTACAAGTAGCGCGTAGTATCACTGATTTAGACCAACATCTTACTTATTTAAGATTAGCTTTCGTATTGGGATTGCCAATTTCTATGATTTTCGTTGGTTTGTCTAGTTGGTGGTTGGCAGGAAGGGCAATGCAACCTGTATATCTTTCTTACCAACAAATGCAACAATTTACTGCTGATGCTGCCCATGAGTTTCGCACACCTTTAGCAGCAATGTACTCTACTATTGAAGCTGCTATCAAGTTACAGCAAGAACCAAAAGCCAATGGTGGAATTTTAGATGTACTCAAACGCCAAAATCGGCGCTTATCACAATTAGTTGGAGATTTGCTGTTATTAACGAGGATAGATCAAAAACAACTAACAGGAGAATATCAGCCTTGCTGTTTGAATGATATCATTAGCGATTTAATTGAGGAATTAGCATTTTTGGCGGTAGAGACTCAAGTCAATCTCTCTAAGCAGGTGCAAGTCTCAGAAAAATTATATGTAATGGGAAATGAAGATCAGCTTTATCGTTTAATTTCTAACTTAATTGTCAATGCAATTCAAGCGACATCTAGCGGTGGAAAAGTCACGGTTTTTTGGGAAAAAAGTGAGCTTTACACCATAATTAAAGTTCAAGATACAGGAATTGGTATTGCCCCAGAACATCAACAGCGAATTTTCGATCGCTTCTACCGAGTAGATCGCGATGCTTACGGCGGACTGTGCCTACGCTCTCGCACCTCTGGCGGTTCGGGATTGGGATTAGCCATCGCGATCGCGATCGCCCAAGCACACAAAGGTAATATTCACGTTCAAAGTCAACCTGGGCTAGGTAGTACATTTACCGTTCGACTTCCTCTTTCACCGTGATTTATAAAAATAAATGTGGCTATTTGCAAATCTGCGATCGCAAGGTGCAACTTTGAGTTTTTGCATACATGGAGATCGCACCTTTATCTGTTAACAAATCCTAAAAGTGCTTTGATAGTTTTTCCACAGGATGATTAAGATATAGGTATTTGACCTGACGGGTATCGATACTCATGGTGCAAGACCAGATTTTGCTGAATGATTGGCATGTAATAGCGCGATCGCAAGACCTTCAACCTGGAACAGTCCTGCACAAGCGCTTATTAGGCGAAAATCTAGTGCTTTGGCATAATGGTGACAAAGTTTTAGCTTGGCAAGACCTTTGCCCTCATCGTGGCGCTCGTCTTTCTCTAGGATATGTTAACAAAGAGACTCTTGTTTGTCCTTACCACGGTTTAGCCTTTAATAGCGAGGGAAAATGTGTACTAGTTCCGGCTAATCCCGAACAATCGCCCCCTGCTCAAGCTTGTGTTAAAACTTACCAAATTCAAGAGCGTTACGATCTGCTCTGGGTTTGTTTAGGGACACCAAAACAAGACATAGCTCCGTTTTCTGAGTGGTACGATTCGGTCTATCAAAAGATTTTCTGTGGCCCTTACTACTATCACTCTAGCCCTTTGCGGGTACTGGAAAATTTCATCGATCCGGCACACTTCCCAATTTTGCATTCGGGATTATTTGCCCACGCCAGTCATCCTGAGTTGACGCACTATGAATTAGAGTCTCTTCCAGATGGGATTAGTTTCAAATGTGGTTTGTGGGAACTAGATTTTAATTCCGGTAATCCTCTGTCAGCACCACTGATTTTTAACACTTACGATTACCGCATTTTCCGTCCGCTAGTGGCATACTTTAAACTTGGGCCTGGAGATCGTCGTTTAAATATCTTCTATACAATTACGCCAGTTGATGAAGATGAATGCGTGGCGCAATATTGGTTAATGGTAAATAGTGTCCGCGAATTAAAAGTGGAAGTGTATCTAGATATTCAAAATCAAGTTGCTAGTCAAGATATCGCCATTGTCGAGTCCCAGCAACCCCGACGCTTACCTTTAGATTTGCAAGCAGAAGTACATTTATCGAGCGATCGCTATTCTATAGCATACCGAAAGTGGCTCAAACAACAGGGTGTTACTTTCGGCACTATTTAGAACTTGGCGATGCTTGTCATTTGTATGATTAAGAAAAAATATTTAGATAAAATTTGTTTATAAACTAACTTACTAAAAGAGTTTAAAAAACGGTAGATTGTTAATTAATCTACCGTTTTTTATGTATGTTGAATGCGGTAATCAAAAGTCAAGTAATATTTTTGCTATCTTTCATCCAAGGTTAATTTTGCAGATTTATCGATCCACAAGTGTTAGTTTTAAAGGATACAATGGCTCAGATCCATTTAATTGCCAAATTCTAAATACCAAAACAGCAGCTACAGTTAACCACACACAAGAAAATGATAAAGTCATTCCTGCTATAGAATTAGTTTGCCAATAAATTGCCGTCACTACTACAGCAGATAACCAAGGGCCTAAAATAACTACAGGTACAGCAGCACCTAATCTCCGTTCGACAGTAAAAATCGTATTCCAAGTATCCCCTAAAGCCAGATGTACCACAAACAAAATTAAAGGCAACACTAAAAACTGGTGATTCATTTGCTGCCAAATCAATACAGAATAAATTACCCGCAAAACAGCAATTGTCATCCAAACTATGGGAAATGCTAAAGGTGGAGGAGACCATCTTGGTCTGATTACCTGGTCATAGGTCTGACGAGAACGGGTATTATCTAAAAGAGAAAAAATTCGAGAACGGATACTTAATAGAGCAAAAAATAATCCAGCCAATAAAGTGCTAACCCAACTGGGAAAAGAAGAATTATCGATGAACATTACTAATTTTTCCATTCCCAACAACACGAGAATCATAACTAATATTTGTAGGATAGTCCCTAGTGTATAAACTAAAACTGCCTTGATATCTAGTTCTTGTGTAGTAGCTATTGATGTGTTTAGAGACTGTGATTTATTCCCAGGTTTTACTCCCATTACTGTATTTACAAACTGTTCAACTATTCCACTATTCTGGGATTTATTCATAATGAAGAAATGGCGCGTAGTTGGTAATTAGTAGTAATAAGTCATTATATGATATTCTAATAGTTAAAAATAATTTGGTTAAGCTCTTTTAATATCAGAGTTTATAAGTTCCGAATCTAATGTACAGTTTTTCGTAAGTGGTGTTGAGGAAAAAACGTGGAATTTCAGAAGTTCTTGTATATTTTTACTCTAGTAAATATTGCTACGTTTGCTCTGAGTGTACCTGTACTTGCTCAAATCACACAGGCTCCCTTTAATTCTGCACAGTCAAGTTGTCGTGCAACTAAAGTAAGTACTCCAGTTTTCAAAGAACCTTCAACATCATCCCATGCTATCAGAATATTGTCGGCAAAAACAAAGATTACTTTAGCATATATACCAGTTAGTGGAGATAGATTTGTCAGAATTAAAGCTCCGACTTCAGGGTTTATTCAAACTGCTGTACTAAAATTTTGTCAGCCGAATAACAACGCTCAAAATATATCGAGTAAACCTACTATTGGCAGTGTATGTCGGCAAATTGTACGACGGGAAACTATACGTCGCCAACCAAATACAAGAGAACCTTTTATTACAACACTTTCGCCAAATACAGTTGTGTATGTGAACTTGGTTACAGGTAATATAGTTAAGTCATACAAATCTGAGAATTATATTTGGGTAGAAATCGACCTTTCTAGAAGTTTCCCTGGAGAATTATCTGGTAATGGTTGGATAGTCAATACTGACTTAGTGAATACTCCTGGATTAAGCAGTCTGGCTTATTGTAGTTAAGTATCTAGGCATAAATAAATTTAAAGTTTGCAGTCAGAACTTTAGTCCTGATAATCCTTGCTTTGAGCGATAAATCGCTCACTATAAACTAGGAGTTTATTTTATATTAGACTTCTTGGCATCTGTCGGGGAAAGGGTAAGGGGGAAAGGAATAACAAAAAACCTTTAATATGCAAACATGCACCTTTTACCCACGAGAGTGCAAAAGTTACTTTTGCCAAGAGACTCCATGAGTGGAACTCACAAGGAACAATAAAAATATCTCTTCCCCAGTTCCCAGTCCCCATTACCCCTTATCCCCAGAGGGGACCCCACCATCCTCAGTCCTACGGTGTACACACATCTGTAAAAATCCTACCCACCCAATATTTCTGTTCAAGTGAAAGTCCCACACTGAGCAAATATCCCGCCCTGAACTAAAGTTCCGGGCTGATAGTTAAAGTCCTCTAAAAGAGGACTAAACTAAATTTCTTGTTTAGTCTTCTTTTAGAAGACTTTGGTTATGAGACTCGGAATTTATTCCGAGGCGAGATAGATACACTGCACCAACACTTATGTGTACACCGTAGCCATCCTCAGTCCCCAGTCCCCAGTCCCTATTTCGGATCAGTTACAACACTAATTTTGATGGATCTAGAGCAAGGGATGCATTCATTGACTAAAAAGAGGGAAAGGGAACCCCACCTTCCCCTTTACCCCAAACCCTTGCGAAGCATCCTGACTTCAAGCCCATAACTAAAGTTATGGTGTTCCCTTTCCCCTTTAACCTTTAACCTTTAACCTTTTCCCTGCCCGAAGGGCATTGACTCCAAACGGGAGGATCTACAGTAAAACCTGGGCAATCAATTGTCAGGCAGAAATACATCGCGCATTTCGATGGATATCGATGTCATTCCCGAATTAATCTGTGCTGAAAAATTTTTTCGCAATTGTAATTATTTCCCCTAGTTCTCCCCTATTTCTTTCTAAATTCAAATCAGAAAAGCAGAGAACACCGCCCCAAACAAGCGCGCAATCTCTGCCGTATAAATAAGTCAATAAAAATGGAGAACAAACCTATGCTACACCAAATTAAAGAATTGCTGCAAAACGTACAATTACAACAGCAAGTAAAAGCAGCAGCTAACCAAGCAGAAGCTATCAAAGTGATAGCGATCGCGAGTGCAGAAAAAGGTTATAACTTCACAGTTGAAACTATTTCTCAAATGTTGGCAGAATTAACCTTTGTGGACTCCAATGAACTGAGTGAAGAAGAATTACTTAGTGTTAGTGGTGGAATGATGGCTGATAGTGCAGCCAAGCTATGTCATACAGCTAGCTGTGGTGGCGGACACGCAGGCTGCTGCTAAAAACGGTAGCTTCTGTTTCTCTTTGGCATTGTAACCACCACAGGTCAGGTTGTTTTTCTAAAAGAGCTTTTTAGATCCAACATCTCCAATATTTTAATTTGGATAACTTCCATACTTGATACTGAGGTTCAATGCAGAAAGAGATGCTGCATAACAGATTCCCTCTTTGCTTTTTTAATCAAGGGAAAGAGGGAATTTCATTAGATTTCTTGCAGAAATCAAAAAAAGAACCCTACTCCGTCTTTAACTTACATCAAAGTCTTCCCTGCTTGCGTGCGAGGAGGGGCTGGGGGTGGAGTGTTAGAAAACTTTTGCAAGAGGTCTATTGTTTTCATATTTCTAATTAATAAATTTGAAACTAATTTTTTGTCTTTTTAACGATTAATACTTCCCACTATGAGAAATCCAGCTATGGTTCAACAAGTTGTTTGCTTATCCCCACAGAAAACATCAGACGAATTAAGGGCGATCGCAACCAATGCTAGCTTTATCTGGGAACGTCTTGATGAAAGCAGATTTGCAATTAATGGCGATCGAGTCAACGAACAAGAAATTAACCGTCGGCGCGATCGCTGGTGCGAAGTTGCAGCAGAAGGTAAATTAGATACGTTACACAAACGCTTACAATGGGAAGGGCTAGACCTCGATACTGTTAGTTCCAAATTGGGAAGTATCGAGTTAGTTGCCGATCGAGCTTTGCCTGAGTGGGCAGAAACCTTGCAGCACATCATCCAAACCGCTACAGGATTCAATTCTGCAACCGAAGTATTTCTACCAATCGATTCACAAAATCCGATCGCCTTTGAAGATATTCTTTTGCCTGCTATCTTGGTAGCCAGACAGCAATTACTGACTCGGTGCGGCAGTCAATTCACCCAAGATTGTCTTCCCTTATCGATTCTTTCCCACGACGCTTACAGTTCTTTAGAACGTGGTCTACTGCTACGATTAGCAGGACTTTGCACTAAGACATTAGATTTTGAATTTTCTCAGGTGCGTCCCTTTGGTCAAAGCTTGCTCGGCTTACTAGGACTAGAGACAGAAAATAATAACACTCACTACACCAAGTTCGTCAATCAACTCCTAGAAGATGGAATGCTGACGTTCTTCCAAAAGTATCCCGTTCTCGGTCGGTTAGTGGCAACAGCCGTCAATTTTTGGGTTGAGTTTACTGCTGAATTTCTCGAACGTTTAGTTGCAGATAGGACAGATATTCAACGAACTTTTGATGAAAGAATTGTTCCATTTTCTCAAAACAAAGTTACCGAAATTCAAACATCCATTTCCGATCCGCATAAACGCGGACGAACAGTAATTTTGCTCACCTTTGAGTCTGGACTGAAACTTGTTTATAAACCCAAAGATTTAGGACTAGAGGTTGTCTTTAATCAATTTTTAGATTGGTGTAATCAACACAGCAATCTTTTAGATTTTAAAGTCATTCAGGTGCTAGAACGCAACGGTTACGGTTGGGTAGAACATGTTGAACAGTTGCCTTGTGTTGATGAAGCAGCTGCGAAACGATTCTATCAGCGTTCTGGGATGTTGTTGTGTGTGCTTTACGCCCTCAGAGCCACAGATTGCCATTACGAAAACTTAATTGCCAATGGCGAACATCTGGTGCTGATTGACATGGAAACGCTGCTGCACCACGAACCGAATCTCATTGAAGACTCACCACTTACCCAAGATTTAGAAACAACCGCCACACAACAATTTTGGGATTCCGTACTCCGCACCGGACTTTTACCGCGTTGGGACTTTAGTGGCGATCGCAGTGTCGCTTATGATATTAGCGGGCTAGGCAGCACAGATCCCCGACTATCTCGCCGGAAAGTGCCGCGCTGGCAGAACATTAATACAGATAATATGCATCTGTCCTCTGAGTCTGTAACCTTACCGATGGGGAAAAATGTGCCGTGCTTGGATGAAGTTGTTCTATCTCCAAACGATTATCAACTAGAAATCACCACTGGCTTTGAGCAGATGTATCGCTTTTTAATGGCGCACAAAGATTTCTTAATTTCACGCCAAAGTTTGCTATCTGCGATGCAAAATCAGCAGGTGCGCTTTATCTTCCGCAATACCCGCATTTATGGCATCATCCTTCAAAAAGCTTTAGCACCCGATTACCTCAAACACGGTGTAGATTACAGTATTCAACTCGATGTTCTCAGTCGTGCTTTTCTAGTTGCTCAGGAAAAACCGAACGCCTTTCCTGTTTTGAGCGCCGAACTCCGAGCGATGGAACAATTGGATATTCCCTTCTTCACGGCTAGCGCTGTGGTTGATGAACTGAGTTTAAACGGTTCTTCTTCCATTCCCAACTACTTCAAGCAATCCAGTTATCAAGACCTGCTCAACCAGTTACAATCTCTAGATGAAACCGACTTAGCTCGACAAGTAGCGATTATTCAAGGCTCTTTCGATGCCAAGATTGCAACCACCTCCAGCCGCCAAGGTGGGCAATGGCAAGGGGAATCGTTACCGTCGCTGAGTTCAGAACAATTGATTGCCGAAGCCAAGGAAATCGCCACTCAACTGGAAACTAGAGCCATTTCTGACCCTGATGGCAGCGTTAACTGGATTGGCTTAGACTTTGTGCCTCGCGCTGAACGATATCAACTGCAAGTATTAAACAATTGTCTCTCTGACGGACGCTCTGGAGTTGCCTTGTTTTTAGCGGCACTGAGCCAAGTAACTGGTGATTCCCGTTACCGCGATTTAGCATTTAGAACATTGCAATCTCTGCGTCGCCAAATCCACACCATCGATCCCGAAACTTGGGAACGCATGGCTCGTTTCATGGGTGTTGGGGGTGCAACAGGTTTAGGATCGATGATCTATAGCCTGGTAAAAATTAGTCAATTTCTCAACGATGCAACGCTGTTGTCAGACGCTCAAGTATTAGCCGATTTGATGACCCCAGAACTAATTGCTGCCGACGAACACTTGGATATTATGAGTGGAGCAGCGGGGGCAATTTTAGGGTTATTGTCCCTGCATCAAGCCACAGGAGAAGCAACCGTTTTAGAAAAAGCGATCGCCTGTGGACAACATTTAATCAACCGTCAAGTTAGCCACAACGGTGCGCCCAAAGCTTGGCATACTTATTGGGATAAGCCCTTAACTGGCTTCTCTCATGGAGCCGCAGGTATCTCCTATGCCTTGCTCAGACTTTATGCCGCCACCTCAGAGGGCAAGTACTTAGAAGCGGGTTTAGCAGGAATTGAGTATGAGCGTAGCGTCTTTTGCCAGTCCACTGCCAACTGGCCCGACTTCCGCCGAATGGGACAACCGGGACAACCTGACTTTGCAAATAAGTGGTGTCATGGTGCAGCCGGCATTGGTTTGGGACGCTTAGGCAGTTTGAGAATCGTGGAAACGTCGGAAATTCAACAAGAAATTGAAATTGCTCTCCAAACTACTCAGAATTTTGGCTTACAAGCGATCGATCACTTGTGCTGTGGCAACTTCGGTCGGACGGAAGTGCTGTTAGTCGGTGCAAAAATCTGTTCCCGTCATGATTGGCATCAAATTGCTCACCAGAATGCAACAAATGTTGTGGCTAGAGCCAAGCGAACTGGAGCTTATCAACTGTTCCCAAACTTACCCAATTCTGTATTTAATCCTGGCTTTTTACCCGGTATATCTGGAATTGGTTATCAATTGCTGCGTCTGGCTAACAATAACTTGCCTTCAATATTGTTGTGGGATTGAGCTTGTTGCTCATACCCAAAAACAGCTTTTGACCACATCCTATTAGCGTAAACTAATAGGGTCATAACTAGCTCTCTCAAGGTGTTGGCTGCTGATAAAAGCCCAAAAGCTAGTCATCTCAAAATTTTAACGTTCTGCTGATTTCTGTGTGACTGAGGCAGTTGGATTTAGACTTGAAGTGATGGGACTGGAGGAAAGACTGGTGACGAAAGCAATTGGTCTAGAGCAAATTATTGCCCAAAAGGTTCTTACCTTATCAAAGGAACAACAGCAGCAAGTACTTGACTTTGTAGAATTTCTGCAATTGAAATCATCAACAGTGGAGTTTAAGCACCATGATGGCACGCCAATGTCTGCTTTAGAAGCCGCAGGAGACTTAGTTGGCTGCGTGGATTCTGGCCCTGGGGATCTCTCGACAAACAAGGAGTACCTTAAAAGACCATTAACAGAATGAAGCAAGCGGTACTGCTAGATACAGGCCCATTAGTAGCTTTAGTCAATCGGAGAGAGCAGTTTCATAAATGGGTGACAAATCACTTTGGACAGATTGAACCACCTTTGTTAACTTGTGAGGCAGTAGTTACAGAGGCTTGTTTTCTCTTACAAAATGTTTACGGAGGAGAAGCAGCAGTAATTTCTTTTGTACAAAAGGGAATCATCCATCTTCCGTTTCGGCTCTCTGAAGAAGCTGCTGCTGTTGACGAGTTGATGCAACGTTATCAGTCAGTTCCAATGTCGTTAGCGGATGCGTGTTTGGTGAGGATGGCAGAACTGGCAACTGAAAGTGAATTGCTCACATTTGATAGTGATTTTAGGATTTATCGGAAAAATCGTAATCAATTAATTTCTGTGATTATGCCAAAAGAACAATAGTTTGATCTTCATAGAAAATTCACCATTACCACTGAGGTAGTTCATGAGGTTCTCCCTTGAAACTAAAAAAGGAACAAATTTACTGCGAAGCTAATGCGAATTCTAGATTTTCTAGTTGCTGTTAACGGTGTTGCTCAGTTATGGGGTGGTAATGAACAATTTTTGGGAGTGCTATCCAGTAATCAATATGACGTAAACTCGATCAGCAATCTGCATGGGATATATGGGGGTCAATATGGCTTATACAGCATTAGTAATCTGCATGGTATGTATGGTGGAAAATCTGGCTTATACAGCCCTTACAATACTCATTGCCTCAATCCCCCTGTCATTTTCTATCAAGCACAACCAATGCTAATGGTTACAAGAAATAGCTACGTTCAAACTAATGGATTATCCGTAGTTGACCCAGACCTCGTAATAGAAGTGTACACCAAATTAACAAGTCCTATACCGACAGTTAACCCAGTGCAAGTACAATCTGATGCGTTGAAATATGCTAACCAAGCCTCTGCCCAAATAATAAGTAATGGAGAAAGATCAGTACAATTAACTGCTGTTAATCATCAGCCAGATGGACTTTTACAAGTTCAACTTTTAGAGTGTTGGGTAGAAGGAGCCTCTTCAAATATGTTGCAATATGATATACAAAACCTTAGCTGTGAGAATTTAACAGGAAAATTAGTAAGTTTTTATGGAAATGTAGGTATTGATGTAGTTACCCAATATCCAAATCAGGAAATGACATTTACTCAGGGGAATGTCTACGATCAACTAATTTGGAAAGTCTGTGGTAAATAATTAGAAGATCGCCTCCCCTATTTCTCCCCTAGTTCTCCCCGATCGCACTTTAATCTTAAAAGTCTAGAAGACTTGAAGCTCTAGGCGCTCTCAGCAAGAAGGAGAACAATGCAACTAAAACACAGCCACATTTTCCGTCAAGAAGCTCTGGAGCGTTTATCTTCACCAGAACAACTGGATCGAGCAATACAAGTTGTCAAGCCTCAAGCTTGGTTGACTCTATCTACTTTGAGTTTTGTGGTTGCTGTAGCTGGCGTTTGGAGTGTGTTCGGTAGAATTCCCCTGACTGTCACAGGCCAAGGTATCTTGATTAAACCGCACCATGTTGTGGAATTTCAAGCACCCAGTTCTGGGCCGTTACTAACTCTGAAGGTAAAAGCGGGGGATATTATTAAACAAGGTGATGTGCTGGGTATTATCGACCAATCAGCGCTAAAGCAGCAATTACAGCAAGAGCAAGTAAAGTTGCAACAACTGCAAACCCAAAATCAAGAGACTGACAGGTTACAAAAGCTGCTGATTGACCAACAAATCATTACTCTTGGACAGCAGAGAATGGATTTGGAAAATAATCTGCGCCGAGAGCAAGATGCACCAAAGTTACGCGATCAAACATTGAGAGCGATCGCTCAAAAACGCCAAAGCATTAATTCCCGCAAACAACAAATTAATTACTTACTAAAAACTCTCAAAGGACGGGTTGATAACCGTCGTCACCTTTTTGGGCAGCATGTCATCAGCCAAGATATGTTGGTGCAAGCTGAACAGGAATATTTTAACACTCAAAGCGAATTATCAGATATTGATGTGCAACTAAAGGATCTGGAAATCCAAGAAACTACTACACAACGAGAATATCTGGAAAATCTTAATAGAATTGACGAAATTAAAACCAAAATTAAAGATATTAATACTCAAAATACTAAACTACGCGAACAAGACTTAAAGCAATCAATTGACAAAACAAATCAAATTCGGGAAGTAAAGCGGCGAATTGCCCAATTAGAACTGCAATTATCTCAAGAAAGTAGAATTATTAGCAAATATAATGGTCACATTCTCGAACTGAGTGCTGTCCCTGGACAAATGATGAATCCGGGTAGTCGCTTGGGGTCAATTGAGGCTGAACAGCCAAATTCAAAACTTATGAGTCTTGTTTACTTTGCTAATAAAGATGGTAAGCAAATCAAGCCGGGGATGGCTGTACAAGTGACTCCCAGCTTTGCTAAACGCGAACGCGAAGGTGGCATTGTCGGAACCGTTGCAGATATTTCTTCATTTCCGGTAACTACACAAGATATTACAGCGATCGTTGGTAACAAAGAAATTGCCGCCAGTCTTGCAGGTAAAGGTGAAGGCAAGGTGCAAGCTTTTGTCCAACTTCAAGAAAACCCTACATCAGTAAGTGGCTACAAATGGTCATCTTCTGATGGCCCAGCCTTAAAAATATCTTCTGGCACAACTACATCAGTTCAGGTAAAAGTTGGAGAAAAAGCACCGATTTCTTATATTATTCCGATGTTACGCTCTTGGACTGGGATTTATTAATTTACGCCGTGTGCAACTTTCTTTCAGACCTAACCCCCAACCCCTTCCCTACAAGGGAAGGGGAGCAAGAATCAAAGCCTCTCTCCCTGTGGGGGAGAGGTTTGGAGAGGGGTTCTAAGGATAAGTTGCACATCGCGTTTATTTGGGCATTGGGGTTAAAACTTGAAAGTTTACCCTCAGAGGCTCAACTTCCACCTTCAGAAGCTCAACGTTCACCCTCAGAGGCTCAACGTTCACCTTCAGAGGCTCAACGTTCACCTTCAGAAGCTCAACGTTCACCTTCAGAAGCTCAACTTCCACCTTCAGAGGCTCAACGTTCACCTTCAGAAGCTCAACTTCCACCTTCAGAAGCTCAACTTCCACCTTCAGAAGCTCAACTTCCAAGTTCTAATACTAATGCCCAATTCCCAATCCCCAATTCCCAAACTTAAACCAAATCGTGTCCGCACTTCTACACTTTTACAAATGGAAGCAGTCGAATGTGGTGCGGCTGCTTTGGGAATAATTCTGAGCTATTACGGGCGGATTGTACCACTGGCTAAACTGCGTGAAGAATGCGGTGTCTCGCGGGATGGCAGTAAAGCTTTTAATATTCTCAAAGCTGCCAAAAACTATGGACTCAATGCTAAAGGTTTAAAACTGTCTCTGGAAAAGGTGACAGCTACCCGTCTCCCCTACATTGCCTTTTGGAATTTTAACCATTTTCTCGTAGTAGAAGGATATAGCAAGAAACGCGTCTACCTCAACGATCCTGCCAATGGTCGCAGAACAGTGAGTTGGGAAGAGTTCGATCGCGCGTACACCGGTGTTGTGCTGACAATGGAACCAGGAGCGGACTTTCAGAAGGGAGGCAAAAAAAATCACATTGTCTCAGCCTTAAGTAGCCGCTTACAAAACTCACGAGTTACTATCTTATTTTGCTTGCTAGCTGGATTATTGCTAACACTGCCTCGGTTAGCTGTGCCAGCCTTTTCTCAGGTATTTATCGATGAGATTTTAATCCAAGATCGGCAAGATTGGTTACGACCTTTGCTGTTAGGAATGGTGTTAACTACTTTATTACGGGCATTCCTTGCCAGACTGCGGCTTACCTACCTGCGGCGATTAATGGTTAAGTTGTCAGTCAGCACATCAGGACTATTTCTCTGGCATATCCTGCGATTGCCTGTTGGGTTTTATGACCAACGGTTTGCTGGGGAAATCAGTAACCGGGTGCAACTGAATGACCGGGTGGCAGAGGTACTCTCAGGGCCTTTGGCAACCACAGTGATTGACGCGGTGATGATGGTCTTTTACTTGCTGATTATGATTCAGTATGACCAATTACTGAGTGCGATCGCAGTTGGTTTTGCTTTAATCAACATTCTCGCCCTCTTATTTTTATCGCAAACTCGTGTAGATACAAATATGCGCCTAGCTCAGGAATATGGCAAGGTGGGTGGAGTAACGATTAGCGGCATCCAAACCATAGAAACCATCAAAGCTTCAGGGCTGGAGTCAGATTTATTTGCTCGGTTTGCGGGTTATTACGCTAAAGCGCTCAACGCCCAGCAACAATTAGGCTTACAAACTCAAATTCTCACCACATTACCGACAATTTTGACAGCCCTAGCCACAGCTTCGATTTTGCTGGTTGGTGGTTTACAGGTAATGAATGGCAATCTCAGCATTGGAATGCTAGTTGCCTACCAAAGTTTAACATTGAGTTTCTTAGAGCCAGTCAATAGCCTCGTCAATTTTGGCAGTACACTCCAAACTTTAGAAGCTGATTTAAACCGCCTTGATGATGTATTGCAAAACCCCGTTGATTTGGAAGTCGAGTCAGGCAAGGGAGCAGCACTTCGGCTACGCTCAGTGACCGAGGAGCAAAGGAGCAGAGGGGAACTTATTGCAAGTCTTCCCCATGCCCAATGCCCAATGCCCAATGCCCCATGCCCAATGTGGCAATTACAGGGTAATGTTGAGTTACGGAATGTCACTTTTGGGTACAGTCGTGTGGAATCTCCGTTGATTGAGAATTTGAGCTTGATTGTCAAGCCAGGGCAAAGAATAGCGCTTGTGGGGGGGAGTGGTTCTGGTAAATCGACAGTTGCTAAATTAATTTGCGGGCTTTATCAACCTTGGGATGGGGAAATCTGCTTTGATGGTGTAGAGCGATCGCAAATTAAACGCTCTGTCCTTGCTAACTGGTTGGCAATGGTTGAACAGGATATCTTTTTATTTGCGGGGACTGTGCGAGAAAATATCACTCTTTGGGATTCAACTATACCAGAAGCCGATTTGGTGCAGGCTTGCCAAGATGCAGCGATTCATGATGCGATCGCATCTATGCCTGGAAAATATGACTTTGAGTTGATTGAAGGCGGTATGAATATTAGTGGTGGACAACGCCAGCGTTTAGAAATTGCCCGTGCTTTGGTGAGAAATCCCACAATCTTAGTACTGGATGAAGCAACCAGCGCCTTAGATGCAGAAACCGAGTTGATTATTAACCGTAACTTGCAACAGCGTGGTTGTTCGTGTATTGTAGTAGCCCACCGCCTCAGCACAATTCGCGATTGCCATGAAATTATTGTGCTAGAGCAAGGTAAAATCGTCCAGCGTGGCACTCATGAGGAATTATGGCAGCAAGGCGGAACTTATGTTCGCCTACTTCACGCAGCAGAAGCATAATGGACTTCTTGGCATTGTAGGGAAAAGGGGAAGGTGGGGCCCCCTCTGGGGATAAGGGGCGGGGGTAAAGGGTAAAGGTATGGAATTTTCTCTTACCCTTTAACCTTTAACCTTTGCCCAACATCAAGGCAAAAGTTACTTTTGCAAGATGTCTAATAATCAGGTATTCAATCCACCATTGTTGAGTTGCTAATGATTGCCGAGGCAGTTAAACCTTGACTCATCGTCAAAATCAGCTTTACTCTCGATCAATTTTTTCGATATCATCAGGTGTACCAGTGGCAGAAATTTTTGATGTGCCAGATTTACCTGCACCTGAGTTGCCACCAGAAGCGCCAGCACCGCCTGAGTGTTTAGCATCGGTGTTGCCTTGTTCTTCTTGAAGCTGTTCAAGGCGGTTTTTTTCTTGAGCTTTATCTTTTTGGTCAGCCATATCTTATTTACATTTTTCGCTATGCGATCGCCTTTAACTCTATCATTTTCCTTATTCAAGCGACATTAAAGGCAAATCTTCTTCAGCAATTATAAATTTACGTGAGTCTCCCACGGAGGCACACGTTAAATTACTCAATTTTTCCATCCAAGACGATTATCAGATTTTTCTTGCCCTGCTTTCCCTGCTGATTGAGCAATTAATTATTTTTTATTTGGAAGTCCCTGAGGCTGATGTCCTCTAAAGTAATATCATCATCACAAAAAATCTGTGTTACATTCAGCCGGGATACAATAGTTTTTCTTATATCTTTTTCCAATCGTCGAACTCACATCGATTTACCTTAAGTGAATCCTCTTTCCAAACCATACTCCTTTCAGGCAAACGAACCATTACTGTTGAACGATCCAGAAACATTCTGGATAGTGCAGTCTGGAACATTAGCAGTGTTTGCAACTAGAGTTAAAAACAGTTTACCAAAGGAGCATCGCCGCTATCTGTTTCATGTCAACGCTGGTGAAGTCTTGTTACCGGAAGTAATCGCACAAAGCCAATGGAATTTTGTCGCGATCGCAATTGAATCCACCCAATTATGCCAGATGTCAATGGTTGATTTGGTTAAGGGAATCGCGGCGGCTGACTCTCAAGCCATAGAATTTTTAGAAGGTTGGGTAAATCATTTAGGACAATCTCTTAGTGCCCAGCAAACAGTTTTAACAACGCCATTAAACCTTGTGCAGACATTAGGGCGGGATTTTTCATTATCGCCCAGTGAAACGCTACAGTGGAGGCAGCAAACACTTCTATGGGTGAAGTTGCAGCAAGGCAATACTCACTGGATGGGAGTCGAGGAATTAACGTTGAATTCTACCTCACCAGCGTTTCCACTCACGAGTGATATGTGGCTGGAGGCAGAAGATGCGGTTATCGGACAAATGTTACCAACGGCAGATTTAGAAAATTTCGAGGAACTTCTGGCAGGTTTAGCCAGTTTGCATACTTATTTCTTTCACTACTTCAGTTTGCTGGCAAATAAAGAAGCAGAAGCAGAATTTCGGCAGTTTCAGGAACGCGAACAATTTAATCAGCAAGTAATAGAGGGGGCACTCTCTGATTTAGCAACAGTATTGCAGCCACAGCAGGAGGCGGTTTTTTCTCAGGAAGGGCCGCCCTTATTGGTAGCATTTGGGGCAGTCGGACGGACGCTGGGGATAGAGATTCGTCCACCAGCAGAGGATTTGAATTCTATTAAAGACCCTGTAGCTGCGATCGCACAAGCATCGCAAATTCGGATTCGGCGTATAACTTTAACAGATGGCTGGTGGCATCAAGACCAAGGCGCGATGTTAGCTTATACTCAGCTGGAACGCCCAGTGGCGTTGTTACCTACAGATAATCGAGATTATGTCATCTTTGACCCCGTAGCGCGAACTCGGACACCTGTAAATGAATCAATAGCAAAAACACTGTCACCATTAGCCTACGTTCTGTATCGACCATTACCTCAAATTGCGCTCAACGCCATTGATTTACTGCGGTTTGGGGTCAAGGGTTATGAAAAAGATATTGCCAGTATTTTAGTGGTTGGGCTACTAGGCACAATATTGGGCATGGTTGCACCGCAAGCAACAGCAATTTTAATCAATCATGCCATTCCCGATAGCGATCGCGCAATGCTTTGGCAGATCGGATTAGTAATGTTTGCAGTCGCCTTTGGGCAGTTAGCTTTTCAAGTTGCCCAAAGCATTATTACCCTACGAGTGGAAAGCGCCACTGATAGCATATTACAGCCAGCCATTTGGGATCGCCTGCTGAGATTAAGCCCTAGCTTTTTTCGCCAATACACTTCTGGAGATTTGGTCAATCGCGTTATGGCGGTGAGGGAAATTCATCAAAAACTTAGCGGTGCTACCCAAAGAACGTTGTTGAGTGGAGTTTTTGCTTTATTCAACTTGGTGCTGATGTTTATTTACAGTTGGCAATTAGCATTTGTGGGCGTGGGTTTAGCAATATTTGCCACTGTGGTTACGACTGTTGCAAGTTTCCTCTTGGTGAAGAAATCGAAAAAAGAGCAAGAACTCAATGGTGCAATTCAGGGACTCACGGTACAACTAATCAACGGTGTTGCCAAACTGCGAGTGACAATGGCAGAAGAACGCGCATTTGCAGCTTGGGCAAAAAAGTACAGCCAGCAGATCCGACTGAAGGCGAGTTGGCAAGAGATTAAAGATAGTATTTCTGTATTTAACGAAGCACTTCCTTTGGTAAGTTCTATACTGCTGTTTGGGTTTGCCATGTTGTTAATGCAAACACGCTTAACACTGGGTACATTCGTTGCTTTTAACTATGCTTTAACTATTTTTATCAAAGGAGTAATTGACCTGAGCAATACTGTATCAGAAATTTGGAGTATTGTACCAATCTGGGAACGAGCAAAACCGATTTGGCGATCACAGCCTGAGTATGATTCAACCAAGGTTAACCCCGGACAATTAAACGGTCGCATTGCCCTAAATCGTGTCAGCTTTCGCTACTCGGAAAATGGCAGCTTAATCCTTAATGATGTCAGCCTTCATGCCGAACCAGGAGAATTTGTTGCGATCGTTGGGTCTTCTGGAAGTGGAAAATCAACGATATTGCGGTTGTTATTGGGGTTTGAAACTCCATTGACAGGGAGCATCTATTATGATGGCAAAGATTTAGCAGAGATGGAACTCCAAGCTGTGCGAAGACAGTTAGGAGTGGTACTGCAAAATGGTAAAATCGGTACAGGCTCGGTTTTTGATAACATCACCGCCGGAGCTTTAGTTTCCCTAGAAGAAGCTTGGTCAGCCGCACAAATGGCAGGTTTTGCTGATGATATCAAGCAAATGCCAATGGGTATGCATACGATCGTCGCCGAGGGTGGTAGTAATCTTTCCGGTGGACAACGGCAAAGATTATTGATTGCGCGATCGCTTGTTTCCAAGCCTAAAATTATCTTGATGGATGAGGCGACCAGTGCTTTAGATAACCGCACCCAGGCAATTGTAACTGAAAGTTTAGCTAAGTTAAATGCTACCAGAGTGGTAATTGCCCATCGCCTCAGCACCATTCGTAATGCCGATCGCATCTATGTTATCGACGCTGGTCATGTCGTGCAGGTAGGTAATTTTTCGGAATTGATCGCCCAAACAGGGTTATTTGCCAAACTGGTAGCCCAACAGTTAGAAGGGGAGCTTTAGTTTTGCTTTAGCATGAAATTAGTAACTGTAATGGTTAGGGTGGGGTAAAACTAAAGCTAAAACCTTAGTAAATCAGGTTTGGGGGGAGGTTTTAAGAATTTATGCAATAAATATATTACAGCTATTTTCAAGTAAATAGACCACGCGGTAGGGGCGTAAGGCCTTGCGCCCCTACAACAGATGTGGTTCAAATACATGAAAACTGCTGTAAATTCGGGCGGTCGTTTATTGAATTCGGGCGGTCGTTTGTTGAATTCGGGCGATCGTTTATTGAATTCGGGCGGTCATTTATTGAATTCGGGCGATCGTTTATTGAATTCGGGCGATCGTTTATTGAATTCGGGTGGTCGTTTATTGAATTCGGGCGATCGTTTGTTGAATTCAGGCAGTGGTTAGGGTGGGGTAAAACCCAGATTATTGAACAACGTAGAGACTTGTGTGTACACCGTAGCCTTTATAAGGGGGCATTAAGAAGGGTAATAATGTGATTTTAATCACAGCATACTACTTTTCAAACATCCTCTAATATCAAGTCCGGTTAATTAATACTTTACTCCCGTTCAAAGACAAAAATAATGGAAATCGGTTTATTTGTCTTGGGATCGGATGGCTCATATAAATTTAGCAATCGGTAATTCAAAGCATGGAATTCGTTAATCCATGATTCCAGGGTTCGGAAATACCAAGGAGTAGGGTAGAATGGTCGATCTGCATTTGGTTGCCATGAAGTTTCGCGCCACCCATTGGAGTATGGAGAGTTACCGCAAGCAATTATCGGATGAAGTGTTTGAATGATTATTTTGCCTTTGTCCTCTAACAGGCTATGACCTGCCTTAGCGATCTGATCGAGAGCGCATTCGCCTAGAATTGAAAAGTTGCAGATCGAGCAAGAGAAATGGTCAATGGTGCTAAATTTTTGTGATGCAAGATCCGAGTACGAACAGACAACAAAGCGAGAATCACCACTATCCTTTGCTGTCTCAATGAGATCGGCGCAAAAATCAACACCCCAGCCATCAATTCCTAAAGAAAAAAGCTGTCGAGACAACCATCCCTCACCGCATCCAATATCTAAGAATGTTCTGGGATTAAGTTGGGTTATCGCTTTAACTATAGCGGCATCTGTGGCGATCGCACGGCTTTCAATTTGTTTATTACGAACTGCTTGTGTCCATAATTTAGCATTCATCTGCCATGAGTCAAGGATTCGTTTTTCATTTTCTTCCATAAACTAATGCAAAACTTTTTTGAGTCGCTGGGGAAACTGAAGGCTTTTTAGGATTTTTCGAGTTTAATAGACGATTGTATCATTAGTAATTGCAACGCTATGTTAATTAATGAATTAAGAAATATTAATTTGATTATCTTTCCTGACTGGTCTAATTTAGAAACCGCGATTGCAGAAGACTTGACGAATGTTCTCAGAACTCTTTTCACACATCCAGCTAGACAAGATATAACACTACTAATTTACAGCCAAAGTTTAGCGGATGAACTACAGGATAATGCTAACTCATTACTTTTTGAGACAGTTCTGAAACTTAGTTTAGAAGAAGCTGTCTCAGAAGACCTAAATGTAGGGCTTACGGGTCAGTTAACTACCGAAGAATGGTCTATTATTAAATCATTAATTAACTTTCGCATCCCAATTGATCGCGAAGATTGCTACATTATCCAGCAGCCAGAAATTGCACAAATTCCTAAATGTGATTTGTCAGAAATTGAACAGCCAACTATTTATGAAGCGGCTCGGCTAGAATCTTGGCACAGATGGGGTGACTATTTCGCAGATAGTGAATCGCCTGAAAACGCTATCTCATATTACAGCAAATATTTATCTAGTTGTCCGCACCAAATTAACTATTATCTGAAGTTAAGTGATGTTTTGTATAAAACTGGTCAGATGCCAGCGGCGATCGCAACATTGCAAAATGGTATTAGCAATTGCCCTCAAGCAGAAGAACTGTATTACTGGCTGATTATTCGTCTAAAGCAAAGCCAGAACTATCTAGAAGCTCGTAACTTCGCTCAACAGGTTACAGAGAAGTTTCCTGAAAACTACATATTCAAAATGTTGAGCTATTTGATGCTGCCAGAAACTTATCATACTCCTCAAGAGATTGATACCTATCGGGCATGGTTTGAAGATGGGCTAAAAAAATTGATTCAAGAAATAACAATTAATAGTCCAGATGAACAGAAAAAAGCTTTGATCGGAATCAGCCATCATACAAACTTTTTCCTTGCATATCAGGCAAAAAATGACCTGGAATTACAGCAGCAATATGGACAGCTAGTTCACAAAATTATGGCGGCAAATTATCCGCAATGGAGTCAGGTGCGCCCGATTTCTTCTATTAGTAACAATCGAAGAATTAAAATTGGCTATCTTTCCTATTTTTTATGTAGCTGGAGTGGAACAGTTTTGTTCTTAAACTGGCTTAAATATGCAGACAATCAAAATTTTGAAATTTATTCATATCACATCGGGCATCAAATTGATGCTGCTACTCAATTATTTCAGTCTCATAGTACGAAGTTTTATCATTTGCCAAATAATTTAGAACAGATTTGTCAGCAAGTTATTGACGATCGCCTTGATGTGTTAATTTTTCCAGAATTAGGAATGGATGCCACCACACTATGTATTGCTGGACTGCGTTTAGCACCGATTCAATGTATGGCTTGGGGGCAACCTGTCACTTCTGGATTGCCCACCATTGACTATTTTTTATCTAGCGAACTGATGGAGCCTGTGAATGGCCAACATCACTACACCGAAAGCCTTGTACGTTTGCCTGGTGTTGGGATTTCCTATCCGACGATCAAAGTTGATTCAGTTAGCCGCAACCGATTATTTTTTGGATTACGAGAAGATGCGATCGTCTACATTTCTAGTCAAGCTGCTTATAAATATTTACCGCAGTACGATTACGTTTATGCAGAAATTGCCCGTCAAGTTCCCAATGCTCAATTTATGTTCCTTCGCTCTGGGATTTCTCAAGAACGTCTGAAACGGGCATTTGCGGCTGTCGGGTTAGATAGTCTTGACTATTGTGTATTCTCTCCTGTCTTACCGCGTGATGATTATTTTGACTTGCTTTCTTTGGCAGACATTTATTTAGATACCTTCGACTGGGCGGGTGGTAACACAACACTGGATGCGATCGCCTGTCATTTACCAATTGTCACTTGTCCTGGTGAGTTTATGCGGGGGCGTCATTCCTATGGCTTTTTGCAAGCGATCGCTGTAACACAGACAATTGCAGATGATACCTCGCAATATATTCAGATTGCAGTGCGATTAGCCGGAGATATTGATTGGCGATCCTCAGTTCGTGAAGCCCTAAAACTCTCAAGCAACGTTCTGTTTGACAATCCCACTGCTACCCAAAATTTAGAAGCATTCATCAAACAGGCGATCGCTGCAAGAAGTTAAAGAAAGTATAGGACTCATATTTGATTTCTGAAAAAACTCAGTACACCTTTATTCCTATCTTCCCAGTCCCCAGTCCCCAGTCCCCAGTCCCCAGTCCCCAGTCCCCGATCCTTACGAGTAATCAGGAATCAAATAGGATTGCTATATATTTTGACTTTGCTTGAAAAATAAGTAAGTATTAACAGTGATATTCAAAGGCTATGAAAGTCGAAAATGAAACGTCCAAATCGCCTTGCTTGGATGGGAGCGATCGCTTGTGCAATTTGAGTGATGTTATGTGTGCTTAAATAGCCATAATATCCCCGTTAAACCCGCGTGCAAAGAAGGTTTAGGTAGCTTTTTATTATCGTTGTAGTTGCCATGTTCAGCATGAAAACTACAACGAGTTTAACCTTTTGTATTACCGAGAATGATAATTTCCTCTGCCCTTAGCAATGTGTCAGGGATCGCGAGGATTTTACTTAGTTCGCTTTCGTTAGGCAATGACAGTAATATTTGCACTAGTAAGCGCTACCTGATTCGAGAACTGGGCTATCTGAACTTGTGCAGCACTACCAACCCCATCTTTATCAAAGAATAGGTTCCCCGTAGTTTGATCGTAGATAAAGCGATCGCCTGCAATTGTCGCACTAGTCCCAAGTCGGAATAAGCTCGAATCCAGTACTGTATCCTGAGATTGGCTCAGTCCAAATTCTGTCTTAGAAACGAAGATAGTATCATCTCCAACAGTAAAATCAGTAATAGTGTCATAGCCTCCAGTGCGAGTATCAGCCAGGTTGAAGCTATCTCGATCAATTCCACCAGTCAATATATCTCGACCAACTCCACCAGCGAGTACATCGTCACCTGCACCACCAAGCAAGGTGTCATTGCCTGAGTTACCAAAAAGGCGATCGTTGCCATCAACTCCATTCAAGATGTTAGCGCCAGTATTTCCCGTCAGGATGTTATTAAGGCTGTTACCAGTACCATTGATTGCTGAAGTTCCACTCAGGGTCAAGTTTTCTAGGTTATTTCCCAACACCCAACTCACCGAAGACTTAACTAAATCTGTGCCTGCATTTAAACCTTCAGTAACAGTATCGCTAAGGTTGTCTACAGTATAAATGTCATTGCCAACTCCACCGTCGAGACTATCAATTCCCGCACCTCCGTCTAAGCTATCGTCACCCGCACCACCCAACAAGGTGTCATTGCCAGAACCACCAATTAGGCTATCGTTGCCATCAACTCCATTCAAGATATTAGCGGCACTATTTCCTGTGAGAATGTTATTAAGGTTGTTACCAGTACCATTGATTGCTGAAGTTCCACTCAGGGTCAAGTTTTCTAGGTTATTTCCCAACACCCAACTCACCGAAGACTTAACTAAATCTGTGCCTGCATTTAAACCTTCAGTAACAGTATCGCTGAGGCTGTCTATGATGTAAATATCATTGCCGACTCCACCATCTAAGCTGTCATTGCCAACTCCACCATCCAAGGTGTCATTGCCTGCACCACCCAACAAGGTATCATTGCCGTCACTACCAATCAGGCTATCATTGCCATCAACTCCATTCAAAGTGTTAGCGGCAGTATTCCCAATTAAGATGTTATTAAGGCTGTTACCAGTACCATTGATTGCCAAGCTTCCAGTTAGGGTCAAATTTTCCAGGTTATCTACCAACACCCAACTCACCGAAGACTTAACTAAATCTGTGCCTGCATTTAAAGCTTCAGTAATCGCATCGTTGAGGTTGTCTACGATGTAAGTGTCATTGCCGATTCCACCATTGAGACTATCTGCTCCCAAACCACCATCTAAGGTGTCATTGCCGTCATCACCAATCAGGCTATCATTGCCATCAACTCCATTCAAAGTGTTAGCGGCAGTATTCCCAATTAAGATGTTATTAAGGCTGTTACCAGTACCATTGATTGCTGTGCTTCCAGTTAGGGTTAAGTTTTCCAGATTAGCTCCCAACACCCAACTCACAGAAGACTTGACTAAATCTGTGCCTGCACTGGCAGATTCAATAATAGTGTCGCCGATGCTGTCCACAGTATAAGTGTCATTGCCTTTACCACCAATGAGACTGTCATCTCCTGTACCACCATCTAAGAAATCATTTCCATCGCCGCCATCGAGGGTGTCGTTATCACCTAGTCCGTTGAGCGTGTCATTGCCCAGCAATCCTGAGATAATATCCTTGTTCACCGTACCAGTCAGGTTGTCTGCAACTGAAGTACCAGTAATTTCATTAGGAAATTGACTAATGCTATTAGCCACTGTTAATGCAAAAACATCGCTGACAGTTGCCGTTCCATCATTGGCTATAACTTTGATGTTGAGGCTACCAACGTTGTTATTTGTGGGAGTACCACTAAAGGTAGTGCCGTTGAAAGTTAACCAAACAGGAAGTGGATTACCATTTTCCAAAGTTGCGGTGTAAACGAGATTATCTCCCGCATCCACATCACTGAAGGTATTTGCTGGCACCACAAAGCTAAAGGCAATGTCTTCTGTAGCTGTTTGGTCTGCGATCGCATTACTCACAACTGGAGCATCATTGGTATTGGCGATCGCTAGACCAAATACACTACTGGCGCTAGCTCCATCCTTATCAGTTGCGGTAACTTTGAGGCTGAGGCTGCCCACATTTTGATTTAATGGCGTGCCGCTAAAAGTGCGCGTGGTTGGATTAAAGCTTAACCAAGCCGGCAATGGATTGCCGTTACTGAGGCTAGCAGTATAGGTCAGGGTGTCGCCTGCATCGACATCGCTGAAGGTGGTTGTTGGTACGGTAAAGTTGAAGATGGCGTCTTCTGTTGCTGTTTGGTCAGCAATAGTACTTAATGCTTTTGGGGCATCGTTAATATTGTTGACTCCGATCGCGATCGCTTTTTCGTAGAATAAACCACCCTCATCTGTGGTACGTACACGGATGTTGTAGCTATTCTTGGTTTCGTAGTCGGGGGAAGCGTTGATACGTAACTGGTTACCGACAATCGTGAAGGCGCTGTTATCGTTGGTGTCTGTACCCGAAACTAGGGTGTAGGTGTGGGTGTTGTCTCCATCGGCATCAACGGTACTAAAGTTGCCAATTACTGTGTTGCCAGGAACATTCTCGTTAACACTACTGGCACTTAGACTCATGTCAGTGGGGGTACTGTTGAGGTCAAGCTTAAAAAGTTCCAGCCCAGTGTTACCATTGTCAGCAACAAAGTAGAGTTTGCCATTAACGTAAGTTAGGTTGGTGGGATTAGAGCCAGGTAAGCCAGGGTAGATATCGTTGACACGGACAGTACCAGCCTCGGTGCCATCACTCTTCCACAGTTCATTGCCCCCACTGCTGTCGGTGGCAACAAAGTACAACGTGCCGTTGACATTCGTTAGATATGTTGGGTTAGAGCTACCCGTGCCAGTATAAATATCCTTAACGCGGACGGTACCAGCCTGAGTACCATCACTCTTCCACAGTTCATAACCTCCAGTGCTATCAGTGGCAACAAAATACAGCATACCGTTGACATTCGTCAGATTTTGTGGGTGAGAGCTACCCGTACCAGAGACAATATCCTTGACGCGGACAGTACCAGCTTCGGTGCCATCACTCTTCCACAATTCCCGACCCCCACTGCTGTCAAAGGCACTGAAGTACAGCGTACCGTTGACATTCATCAGATTTTGCGGGTCAGAGCCAACGACGCCAGAGATGATATCCTTAACGCGGACAGTACCAGCTTCGGTGCCATCACTTTTCCACAGTTCAGTCCCCCCAGTACTTTCGGTGGCATTAAAATACAGGATGCCGTTAACATTCGTTAGATTTTGGGGCTTAGAGTGACTCGTGCCAGTATAAATATCCTTGACGCGGACAGTACCAGCCTCGGTGCCATCACTCTTCCACAGTTCGCGATCGCCACTGCTGTCGGTAGCAGTGAAATACAGGGTACCGTTAACATTCGTCAAATTTGCCAGGTTAGAGCTAGCTGTGACATTAATATCCTTGATGCGGACAGTACCAGCATCGGTACCATCACTCTTCCACAGTTCTGACTTTTCCCGTTAAGTCTTGAAAAGCTTGCTCACAAAGGATTTAGGAAAC
>NZ_JAVRCL010000082.1:0-32065 GCF_034530775.1 Nostoc sp. DedSLP04
AATCGCTGAAATTCCTTTGCCGTATACATTTACCATTTTCGGATAAGTCTATTAGAGAGTCCTCGTCTTCTTACAGAGAAGCAAGCTACACATAACTTCTGTCTGCGACACCCTGCGCGAAGGTAGAAAGCGTCATTATGAATTATTTTAAAATCCCAGGCTAGGAACCAACTGGATTCGTCCAGCATCCATCTCTGCCATTAATAATTCTAAGGCTTCGTAATCAACATCAGAAATATAACCCAGTTCCGTCAGTTCTGAATTGATTTCATTCTCTATCTCAGGAGTTAGTTTTTTAATGTCAAGAGCTTTTTCTACCAATTTACGAATAGCGTACTGAGTTCTCATAAATAATAACCCAACTGTAATATGATACTAATCATCCCAGATCGGTCTCAGTATAAAGAGCGATCCAAATACTAACTTAGTAGTGATATATATCACAATTTTATTAGTTAGAGAGATAATTCACTATGACTTTGCCGTATACCATCAGCAACGCTAAAGTTGCAGATTTAACCTAACGTTAAAACTTGGTTAAATTAGCTTTAGTGATAGACTAAGCAAGGTTTCTCAGCATAGTTACTGATAATTTGTCTGCTTTATGGCCGTCTATAGTTGATTCTTTTTGAAGTGACATAAAAAAAAAGTATATATAAACACATTTTAACCTGGAATTCTAACAATCTTTAAACAGACATACTAAAGCAATAAAGATTCAGCAAAGAGAGCTAAGACGTATGGTCGATGCGACAAGATAGAGTTTATGTTCAAATAATCCTTAGCTTGACGCTTCAAAATTCTTAATAGGATGTAACTATGCAGGCAGTGCTTAACTATCCCAAAATTGCAGTTATTCGCCCCCAAGGGTGCTTAAATGCTGCAAACGCCTTGGAATTTGAACGAGATATGGCTACAGCGTTGGCGCAAAATGGTATTTCCACCTTGGTAGTAGACCTCGCAGCAGTAGAATCGTTAGACAGCGCGGGGTTGATGGCATTGTTATCTACACACAAGCTGGCTCTTACTTTAGGAAGAAGTTGCCAACTTAGCGCTGTTGCCCCACAAATTAGAATGATTTTTGAACTGACGCAACTAGATAGGGTATTTGAAATATTAGACGCTGAAGCCAAATTGCTTCAAATATAACTTTATGTAAAAGCACAAAGGTTCGGGCAATAATTAAGTGGACTTTATGTAAAGGAGTTGTAAGTTGCAACGATAAAATCTGTTAGAAGACCTAATTCAATGCTAATGTTGGGTTTAGGTAGCTGTAATTAAGGTAGCTAGAAGATAGCACAGTGGTTGTTGCAGTTGAAAAATTAATAACGTCAGATATTTTAAAACCAGCACGTTACCTGGGTAACGAGCTGTTAGCGGTACACAAACCTTGGGATACGGCAGCAATACGTTGGGTTTTAACCTACCCAGAAGTATATGAAGTCGGTGCATCTAATTTAGGGCACATCATCCTTTATAACATCTTGAATGCCCAACCGCGTCAATTGTGCGATCGCGCCTACCTCCCAGGAAAAGACCTGGCAGCTAAACTACGCGAAACTAATACGCCATTGTTTGCGGTAGAGTCAAAGCGATCGCTGGCAGAATTTGACATTTTAGGCTTTAGCCTCAGTTACGAACTGGGTGCAACTAATATCCTCGAAATGTTGGATTTGGCAGGAATTCCGTTGACGTGGCGAGAGAGGCAGCAAAGCAGAGGAGCAGAGGGGCAGGGAGGCAGAGAATCTACCGATACCCAGTCATCCTTTCCGTTGATTTTCGCTGGCGGGCAAACAGCGACATCAAATCCTGAGCCTTATGCTGATTTCTTCGACTTTATCGCCCTTGGAGATGGAGAAGAACTGCTGCCAGAAATCGGTTTGGTATTAGAAGAAGGCAAACAAGCAGGATTAAGTCGGGAAAATCTGTTACTGGATTTGGCACAGATACCAGGCGTATATGTGCCTCAGTTTTACGATATGGCAGAAGATGGCTCAGTTCACCCTCTGCGCCCAGACGTACCAAAACGAATTCTGCGACGGGTTGCAACTCCCATACCAGCATATTCTATTGGTTTGGTTCCCTACGTAGAAACAGTGCACGATCGCTTGACCATTGAGATTCGGCGTGGTTGCACTCGTGGCTGTCGCTTCTGTCAACCAGGAATGCTGACTCGACCAGCACGGGATGTAGAACCCGATAAGGTTGTAGAAGCAATTGAACAGGGGATGCGGGCAACTGGTTACAATGAGTTTTCCCTACTATCTCTGAGTTGTTCTGATTATTTGTCCCTACCAGCAGTGGGGATGGAAATCAAAAATCGCTTAAAAAATGAAAATATTTCTCTGACTCTACCAAGCCAACGGGTAGACAGATTTGATGAGAATATTGCCAACATCCTTGGAGGTACGCGCCAAGGTGGACTGACTTTTGCTCCAGAAGCTGGTACTCAGCGGATGCGAGACATTGTGAATAAGGGGTTGACAAATGAAGAATTGTTGCGAGGGGTGAAAACCGCTTGGGAGCAAGGCTGGGATAAAATAAAGTTGTATTTTATGATTGGCTTGCCGGGTGAAACGGATGCTGATGTTTTGGGCATTGCTGAAACGGTAAGCTGGCTACAGCGAGAATGTCGAGGCAAGGGCAGAAAACCTCTAAACTTTAACCTGACGATTTCTAACTTTACGCCCAAGCCCCATACACCATTCCAGTGGCACTCAGTTTCTACGGCTGAATTTAAGCGCAAACAAAACCTGTTGCGGCAAGAATTCCGCCGAATCAAGGCAGTGAAGGTAAATTTTACCGATGTCCGCATTTCGGCAATGGAAGATTTTGTAGGACGAGGCGATCGCAATTTGAGCAAAGTAGTCCGCCTTGCGTGGGAATTGGGTGCAGGTATGGATTCCTGGTATGAAAATTTAGATCGAGCTTTTAGCGCTTGGGGATCTGCGATCGCCCAAGCTGATTTAGATTGGAAATACCGCCAAGTAGAAAATGGCGAATGGAATTTATTTCATATAGAGGCGCAAAAAAGCACAGAAGCAGAGGAGAACATCTCACTCAGCACTCCCCACTCTCTCGATATTCCCCTACCTTGGGATCATATTGATACCGGGATTGACAAAAAGTGGCTCCAAGAAGACTTGCAACGCGCTCTAGAAGCTGCAATCGTACCAGACTGCTCTTTTGAAGGTTGTTCTCATTGTGGCGTCTGTGGCACCGATTTTGGGCACAACGTGGTGATTGAATCACCTGCTATCCCAAAATTTGCTGGCGAATTTGTCCCCAACACAACTAAGGCGCAAAGACTGCGAGTTTGGTTTGGGAAACAAGGTAATATGGCTTTAATGAGCCATCTTGATTTAATCCGTCTGTTTGACCGAGTTGTGCGGCGATCCGGCTTACCAATTGCTTTTACTGGTGGGTTTCACCCAATGCCACGGATTTCTCTAGCAACCGCTTTGGCTCTAGGGGCTACTAGCAGCGGTGAAATTGCAGATTTTGAGTTAACTGTGCCAGTGGAAGTTGATACTTTCCGCGAAAAGTTGGCTAGTGAAATGCCCACAGACATACCTATATATAATGTGGAGCAAATAGATTTAAAAGCTAGTGCCGCTACCCAACTGCTAGAGTCCGCAGAGTATTTAATTACTGTAGCAGCACTAGCAGAAACAACACCCATACAATGGCAAACCTGGATTGATACAATCAAAGCAAAAGAGGAACTTTGGTACGAGCAAACAACTAAATCAGGCAAGAGCCAGTTAATAAATCTGCGCGATCGCTTATTTGAACTGGAATTAGTAGAAACCCACAATAGCATTGCAGAATGTATGTCATCTGTAATCCGTTATTTAGGTAGCTATCGCCAGGACGGTTTGCTGTTGCGTCCCGAACAAATCCTGTTTATGCTAGAGACAGTGGCTGGTGTAGAATTTCAACTCCTGCACATCCACCGCAATCGGCTAATTTTAGGGGTATAATCCCTGTAGGGCAACTTGCTAGTAGTTGTCCTAAGATGGCAGCTCACAGGAATTGATTTTTAGCAAGGTTGCGTTAGAATAGGGTGAAGAGAAATTTTCTGGCGCTGCATTGAATTAGCTGGTTCACTACCCTGTATTCAGGGGGCGAAAGCAAAGATATTAGAGTGCAACTTCTAGGATAAAATCCTAGACAAACAAAAAGCAGATTAAAGAATGCACACTCTCTATGTAGCTACCTTGTGAATCAGTAACTAACAGCAGGCTCGGTTAGTTTCTCTAAATTCATCCTTTTTAAACAACTGCTGAATGTCTAATCCACGTAGTGCCCAAGAGCTAGTGCATTACTTTTTTAGAGTTAAAGCAACTGCTGTCGGTTCTGCCTACTTGTAGACGTTCGCGAGACGCGCAAAGCGGTGCTTGTCTTAGTTTAGAGCGGCTCAAGGCAGGGTAGCAACTGTGGCTGCTGAGTATAACCCTAAGATAAATCTAAGGAATGGAAAATAGAAATAGTTTCTTTTTCTTAACGAATTCAGTAGGTTACTCTCAAAGAAAACATCCTGAGTTACAATGCTCACTCAGGATTTAGAACTTCAACTCAGAACTTTCAAGATTTGAGAGTATTGCATCACAAATCAACCACGAACGGTTGATTTAATAGCTTAAACGATATGCAGCAGTTCTGGAATAATCAGCCGTAAAAACGCTCTTAAGAGCGCCAATAGCTATTTAACTTAGAAGCTCAGATTTGCGATTTTTATTATCAGTAGCGCCTTTTGAGGGTTGCGAGGGCAGCGAAAGTATAATATCAAACCGAGAAAACATTGGTAATTAAAACTGACGCGGACACGCAATTAGTTTTGAATTATTAAGTAATTAACCGGACTTGATATAACAAACCTCAAACCTGTAAGTGCTGCCAATTTTTGAGGAAATTGAATGCCGAAACAAATTATCATCGCGGAGCAGCACCAAATTGCTGCGGTTTTTTCTGAAGATCAAATACAGGAACTCGTTGTTGCTACGGGTCATCATCAAATAGGCGATATCTACTTAGGAGTGGTAGAAAACGTATTGCCTGGGATAGATGCGGCTTTTGTTAATATTGGCGACCCAGAGCGCAACGGTTTTATTCATGTTACCGACTTGGGCCCATTGAAGCTCAAGCGTACCGCAGCGGCAATTACAGAACTACTTACACCACAACAGAAAGTTTTGGTGCAAGTAATGAAAGAGCCAACGGGGACAAAAGGGCCCAGGCTCACAGGTAATATCACCTTACCTGGACGCTATGTAGTACTGATGCCTTACGGTCGGGGCGTAAATTTATCCCGACGGATTAAAAGTGAAAGTGAGCGCAACCGCTTACGAGCGCTGGCGATTTTGGTTAAGCCGGCGGGAATGGGTTTGCTTGTGCGTACAGAAGCAGAAGGTAAACCCGAAGAAGCGATTATGGAAGATTTGGAATTGCTGCAAAAGCAATGGGAGGCTATCCAGCAGGAAGCCCATTCCACCCGTGCCCCAGCACTGCTCAACCGAGACGATGACTTTATCCAACGCGTATTGCGGGATATGTACGGCGCGGATGTCAATCGGATTGTGGTAGATTCCAGTACTGGTTTGAAGCGCGTCAAACAGTACTTGCAGAATTGGAGTGGCGGTCAAACACCGCAGGGATTGTTGATTGACCATCATCGCGATCGCTCCCCAATTTTAGAATACTTCCGCATCACTGCTGCAATTCGAGAAGCCCTGAAACCAAGGGTAGACCTACCTTCTGGCGGTTACATTATCATCGAGCCGACGGAGGCATTAACCGTAATCGATGTTAACTCAGGTTCGTTTACGCGATCGGCAACAGCTAGAGAAACAGTTTTGTGGACAAACTGCGAAGCAGCAACAGAAATTGCTCGCCAGTTGCGTCTGCGAAATATCGCTGGAGTGATCGTCGTTGATTTTATCGATATGGAATCGCGACGCGACCAACTACAAGTTCTCGAACACTTTAATAAAGCACTCAAAGCAGACAAAGCTCGTCCCCAGATTGCCCAACTTACCGAACTGGGTTTAGTAGAATTGACCCGCAAACGTCAGGGTCAAAATATTTATGAATTGTTTGGTGAAACTTGCCCCACCTGTGGCGGTTTAGGGCATACTGTGCGTCTGCCTGGAGAAATCGAAAACCGATTGCCAATACCGGCAGAAACACCAGAGCGCGAACGTTTTGTATCCTTGCCTCACCGAGAACCACGTCAGCCATCTGCCCGTATCCCGGAACCACGAGAAACATACGATGGATTTGGGGAAGGATTTGACGGCGACTCGGAATTGAGCAACCTAAATCTGATCAATCATCCTAGTTATCAAGAACTTAATGATAAGCGCCGTACCCGGACTCGCCGCAGTCGAATTGGTGTCAATGGGCTAAACGGGAAAGATGAAGCTCGAATTGTTCCCAGTCCCCTGACTTTTGTTAACGAGCCAGATTTAGACCTGGATATAGAACCAGAACTAGGAGTTGCGCCAGAAATTCCCTCACCCACCCTTGGTAAACCAGGCTGGAGTGAAAGAGTAGAGCGCACTAAAATTATCAAGGCAGAACCAGTTAAGCCAGTGGTAGAACCACCGGAGATTAGAACTGTAGAAATGAGCCTCCAAGAACAGGATATATTTGCCTTGATGGGAATATCTCCCTTAGTGAAGTTAGAGCAAGAGGTTAAAAATACCAAGTCTGTGATTATTAATGTGATTCAGCCCGGTCAAAAACCAACGACCCCAATTGAATCAACCTCAGAATCAACTATTGTCCAAAAAGCAACACCTGAAATAATCACTATTGCCCAAAAGGCAACACCTGAAATAACTGCAAGCAAAATACCGACACCAAAAGTTATTGAGCCAGAACAAAAATCTTTGATCGAAGAGACAACTGAACCATCGGAGTTGAGTGTGAACCCTTCGGGACGCTTGTCTGCAAAAGCTGCCGCGAACGAAATTGCAGATGAAAATGAAACTAATAGTAGCGCCACTGCCAGCCGTCGCCGCCGCCGTCGTTCTTCAGCGATCGAGGATAATTGAATTTAATTTATGGTAGAAACATCGCCAACGCCTTTGGAACAATCCACTTGGCTAGAGTTTTCTACCTTGTCAGATATTCCAGGGTTGGTTGCAGGTGTTGATGAAGTAGGGCGAGGTGCTCTATTTGGTCCTGTCGTGGCGGCAGCAGTGATCTTACCAGATCGGGCTTTGCCAATATTGATGGCAGCTAAAATCAAAGACAGTAAAAAGTTGTCTAGTTCTCGGAGAACTCAGCTAGCGCAGCAAATTTGTGCGCTGGCTATAGACTGGAAAATTGGGTTTGCTTCTACTGCCGAAATTGACAAGATAAATATTTTGCAAGCGACGTTGTTAGCAATGAAGCGGGCTGTGCTGAAGTTAAAGGTACAGCCTGTACTTTGCTTGATTGACGGCAATCAGTCAATCAAAGATTTGCTATTGCCGCAACAAACAATAGTTAAAGGAGACGAGCGATCGCTCGCTATTGCCTCTGCTAGTATTGTCGCTAAGGTTTGGCGTGACAATTTGATAATGCGTCTAGCATTAAAATACCCTATGTACAACCTGGAGTGTAACAAGGGTTATGGTAGCCATCGGCATTTGCTGGCTTTGCAACAATACGGGCCCTCTCCCCTGCATCGTCAGTCTTTTCGTCCTTGCCAAATCAAAATAATTCGTAATTCGTAATTCGTAATTCGTAATTTTCGGGTATAATTCCCTTTTCCTGCGGATACGGAATCTACGTTTATAGTTGGCTAAGTTTTCATCGGGGGTCTAAATCCACTTAGGGAACTCCAAATAAAAAAATACTCAACTACTTTTTGTGGGCTGGGCGACACGAGCGCCCCAAGCCTTGGGCGGACAAGATGTCCACCCCACAAGATTGGATAATTTATTTGTTGGAAGTCCCTTGTGTAACTGTTTCTAATTACGAATTACGAATTACGAATTACAAATTAGTTAAATAGTTACTCAGCATTCAGGATTGGTAATTCAGTACTATCACTGTCAAGTCCTCTATCTTTGGTTTGTGATATCACCCAGTAGCGATAATCCGTCAAAAGTTGATTCAATAACCGTTGCTTAACCGACAACAGTACACTTTTGAGCAAACCATTGCCAGTAGCTTCTAAAATCGGCTTAGGAGTAAAGGAAAATGGCGGTGGAAAATCCACCACTACTTCTAAATCAGCTTTTCCTTGCAGGCGAGTGCCAGTGCTAAACTCTTTGGGAGACAAATAGCCTTTTAAATTGAGAGCAAAGCGCTGGTTAATATACTCGAAACCTAAAATTTCACAGTTTAGCGATCGCAAATAAATTATTCCATTTGATTCTGCCCAGACTCTCATGTCTACAGTAGGTTGAATACTCAATGACATAAAAGTCAGTGGACGCATTTTCAAGCGAAATACTTCCTCAGAAAGCTGCTGAATCCGGCTATTGTCAACCAAAGCCTTAACCAGACGTTGAGGCTGACGCAAGTAGTGCTGAATGGGAATAGGCTGCTCTGGAACAGCTATTTCAACCGATTGGGAGGCAGTAAACCGGGTAGCCATGAGCTAATAAAAATATCTGTTTCTTAATTTTAATATTTTTTAACAACTTAGTTTTGATTATTAGAAAAGTACAAAATTTATTGATTATAAAAACGATTGTTGCTTATCAGCTATACGTCACTAGCACAAAGTTGTTACGCTCATTCTATCTTGAGTTCAATAAATATAAGATTAGGATTTCACTCTTGACACAAAAACAAGAATATGCTTTTTGTTTTGGGTAGAAACCAATATCATTGCTCTTAAATCTTCAGAGGGATTTAGTAAAAAAACTACTATAGCAATCTGATTTTATTTCTGAATTAATCGTAGGGACTAGGGACTGGGGATGGTGGGGCCCCCTCTGGGGATAAGGGGTAATGGGGACTGGGGACTGGGAAGAAGGAATAAAGCTGTACTGAGTTTTTTTCACGCAATCAAATATGAGTCCTATAGGAAATCTATCTGCTAGAAGACTGATTTCCATAACTTGTTTTCTTGGATACATATTTCCTTTTATCCCTTTAGTGCGTAAATTTTAGAGATAACAGTGTTTAGTAAGAGTAAATGTTGGATATATTTGCCAAACCAAAATATCATAATCTTTGTTTAGGCATTAAACTCGCGACTCAAGGCTAAAAGTATGACTTTATCGATCGCACATTTGGGGCCTCCCGGTACTTATGCAGAACAAGCAACTATTTTTTATGCCAACTGGTTGAGCAAAAGTAGGGCAATTGAAGCTAGATTATGCCCCTATCCCAGCATTTCCCAATCACTGCAAGCCGTTGCGAATGGTCAAGCGCAGTTGGCTGTTGTACCAGTGGAAAATTCTATTGAAGGAAGTGTTACTACAACACTGGATACACTTTGGCAATTGGACAGTTTGCGAATTCAGTTGGCTTTGGTATTACCCATTGCCCATATGTTAATTTCTTGTGCGTCTAATTTAGATAGTATTAAAACTGTTTACTCTCACCCACAAGCTTTGGCACAATGTCAGGGATGGTTAGAGCGGTTTCTGCCGACTATACAGATTATTCCTAGCAATTCTACAACCGAAGCACTACAGCGATTGGAGCAAGAGACAACAACAGCAGCGATCGCTTCTAGTAGAGCCGCTCAACTCTACAAATTGCCGATACTTGCTAGTGCTATCAACGACTATCCAGAAAACTTTACTCGTTTTTGGGTAGTAAGTCAGGGGGAAGTAGACGCTGGATACCAAGCAACAAGAGCGCCTGCTAGTCACACATCGCTGGCTTTTAGTATGCCTGCCAACACACCCGGAGCATTAGTCAAACCTTTGCAAATATTTGCTCAACTAGGGATTAACCTCAGCCGGATTGAATCTCGTCCGACGAAGCGATCGCTAGGCGAATACTTGTTTTTCGTAGATTTAGAAGCAGATGCCAAGGAAGCACAAATGCAATCTGCTTTAGCAGAATTAACTACCCACACAGAGATTTTAAAAATTCTTGGCGCTTACAATGTTTTACCGATCGCCGCCGTTACTTAAAAAGTTAGAAGTTATTTGTTAAGAGTTATCATTTATGATTTACCAGTTTTCAGCTAGAAAATATAAATTATAAGTTGTCGATCTTTTATTTTTGTTTTTTCTTCCTAACTCCTTACTGTACAGACGCGATTAATCGCGTCTCTACTCCTCACTTTTGACTAAATGTATCTTTGAGAACAGCGCGAGCTGCCAAGTGATTCCGAGTAGAAGTTAAAATTTCTGCTTCCCGCTCTAGACGGGTTACAGTATCTTGCATTTCTAACAATAATTGCTGCTCTGCGGCGACACCATAAAGATTACTGGCTACCCAATAAGATAACTCTGTTGGTAGATCGGGCAAATCTTCTGGCAATTCAATATTTTGTTCGGTTAATTTGGCTGACAGACGCACCACATCTCGCAGTAGTTGTTCTACTTCAGTTGATAAAGGTCGCAAATCTTTACTAGGTGGTTGGTCTTCAATCCATTCAACTAAGCCAACGCGATATGGTTTTTCACGAACATACTCTAAGACACGAAATCGTTGCTGCCCTAAAGTCATCATCTTGATCCGATCGTCTGGTAGCCGCTGGTGATGAATGATTTCAGCACAGCAACCAGTGTTTGCAATTGTACCTTTGACTGGATCGAACATCAAAACCCCGAACCTGCGATCGCTTTCCAAAATCGTATTTATCATGATTCGGTAGCGAAATTCAAATATGTGCAGGGGTAATGGCCTGGTAGGAAACAGAACTACTTCGGGTAACGGGAACAGAGGTAGTTCGCGAACTGCAATTTTAGAAGATGATGTCATTGTTACTTTGGTATAAACTTAATCTTTAAAATTTCTTTTTCTCTGCTTTTCCCGTACTTTATGTACATTCTATCATTTGTTTCCTAGCTAAATAAAAGCCCTGAGATATATTTCTTCAGGGCTGTGTAAATATTCATACTAATGTAATTTGTCTTTTGTCCTTTGTCCTTTGTCATTAGCAAAGGACAAATGACCAATACTTCGACTATGCTCAGTACAAGTGACTAATGACTAAATTAAAGTTTGACTTCAATATCTACACCCGATGGTAGATCCAATTTCATCAGGGCATCAATAGTCTTAGAAGAGGGCTGGTAAATGTCAATAATCCGGCGATGAGTACGGGTTTCAAAGTGCTCCCGTGAATCTTTATCTACGTGAGGCGATCGCAGCACACAATAGATCCGGCGTTTTGTTGGTAAAGGAATTGGGCCTATAGCTGTAGCGTTGGTGCGGTTAGCTGTGTCTACAATCTTCTCGCAAGATGTATCTAATAAGCGCCTGTCAAAGGCTTGTAAGCGAATTCTAATCTTCTGCTGCTGTAGAGTTGCCATCTTTAATTTTCCAGGTTCTGCGTAATTAGGGGAGTATTTACAGGTTAAAGGTTACAGGGTAAAGGTTACAGAAAACTATTACCTGTCCCCTGTAACCTATTACCTTATTTATAAGAGGGAAGAGAAAGGAGCAGAGAGGCAAAATACATACCATCTCTGCTCCTTTGTGATGAGCAAAAAGGTGCTTGCTACTTGATAATTTTGGAGACGACACCAGCACCGATGGTGCGACCACCTTCGCGGATAGCGAAGCGCATTCCTTGTTCAATCGCGATCGCGTTGATCAATTCTACTGTCATCTTGATGCGATCGCCTGGCATCACCATTTCTACTTCTTTGCCTTCATCGGAGGTGTAAGCTTTGATGGTGCCAGTTACATCAGTTGTCCGCACATAGAACTGGGGACGGTAACCAGCGAAAAATGGAGTCTTACGACCACCTTCTTTTTCTGTTAGGACATAAACCTCACCTTCAAATTCATTGTGAGGTTTAATCGAACCAGGTTTGGCGATAACCATACCCCGTTCAATATCAGCCTTCTGGATACCCCGGAGTAGTACGCCAGCGTTATCCCCAGCCATACCTTGGTCGAGACTCTTCTTGAACATCTCAATACCAGTTACGGTAGTGGCGCGAGTATCTCTGATACCCACTAGTTCAACGTTATCACCAACTTTGACTACACCGCGCTCAATCCGACCGGTGGCGACAGTACCACGACCTGTAATTGAGAAAACGTCTTCTACAGCCATCAGGAAGGGTTTATCAACATCCCGCTCAGGAGTGGGGATGTAAGAATCTACAGCATCCATCAATTCGTAGATTTTGTCTACCCAAGGATTTTCACCGCGTTTGGTCTTGGGATTCTTGGTCATTGCTTCTAGAGCTTGCAGACCAGAGCCTTTGATAATGGGGATATCATCGCCAGGGAAATCGTAGCTAGAAAGCAGTTCTCTAAGTTCTAGTTCTACTAGTTCCAAGAGTTCTGGGTCATCCATCAAATCTTCTTTGTTCAAGAAGACAACCAGACTGGGAACGCCTACCTGTTTTGCCAACAGGATGTGTTCGCGGGTTTGGGGCATAGGGCCATCGGTAGCAGCAACTACGAGGATACCTCCGTCCATTTGGGCAGCACCGGTGATCATGTTCTTCACATAGTCAGCGTGCCCTGGACAGTCTACGTGAGCATAGTGCCGACTTTCGGTTTCATACTCTACGTGAGCAGTATTGATGGTAATACCCCGTGCCTTTTCTTCTGGGGCATTATCAATTTGGTCGTAGCCCTTAGCTACAGCTTGACCAAGAGCTGCCAATGTCAGGGTGATGGCTGCTGTCAAGGTAGTTTTACCGTGGTCAACGTGGCCAACTGTACCGATATTAATGTGGGGTTTATTCCTTTCAAACTTTGCGCGTGCCATGAATGCTCATTTCCTTATTTTAACTAAGCGTTCCCTTTGCTTTTTGCAATGATAGTTTCAGCTACGCTGCGAGGCACCTCTTCGTAGTGGCTGAACTCCATCGTGAAGGTACCCCGACCTTGCGTTTTTGACCGAATATCAGTGGCGTAGCCAAACATGCTCGCCAATGGAACTTTGGATGTTACCTTAGCGAGTCCCTTTTCGGTGCTTTGGCTTTCAATCTGCCCTCGGCGGGTGTTAAGGTCGCCAATGACGTTCCCCATATAGTCTTCAGGAACTTCAACTTCAACTTTCATCATAGGTTCTAAGATGACAGGTGAAGCTTTCAGTACAGCCTCCTTCATCGCCATTGAGCCAGCGATTTTGAAAGCCATTTCTGAAGAGTCTACATCGTGGTATGACCCATCAATTAGCGTTGCTTTAACGTCAATCAATGGATATCCAGCTAGAACACCGGATTCACAGCTTTCTTTCATTCCTTGTTCTGCGGGGCCAACGTACTCTTTAGGTACTGTACCGCCAGCAATTTTGGAAACGAATTCAAAGCCAGTACCGGGTTCTCCAGGCTCCAAATTGATCACAACGTGACCGTATTGACCTTTACCACCACTTTGGCGGATGAATTTGCCCTCAACTTTGTTCACAGCTTTCCGAATTGTTTCTCGGTAAGCTACTTGTGGGGCACCTACATTCGCTTCCACCTTGAATTCTCGTAACATCCGGTCTACTAGAATTTCTAGGTGTAGCTCTCCCATTCCCGCGATCACGGTCTGGTTTGTTTCCGGATCGACGCGGACACGGAAGGTGGGGTCTTCTTCTGAGAGAGATTGCAGAGCCTTGGACAGTTTGTCCATGTCGTTCTTGGTTTTGGGTTCAACCGCCACCGAGATCACAGGCTCAGGAATGAATAGGGATTCCAGAATTACTGGCGATCCATCATCACAGAGGGTGTCACCTGTCAAGGTGTCTTTCAATCCCAGAGCTGCTCCTAAATCACCCGCTCGCAGTTCATCGACATCTTGCCGATCATCTGCCTTCATTAGAACTAAGCGGGAGATCCGTTCTTTTTTATTCTTACTAGCGTTGAGAACGTAGCTGCCCTTTTTCAGGACACCAGAATAAACTCGAACAAATGTCAGGCGACCATAAGGGTCAGCCATAATCTTGAATGCCAGAGCTGCTAGGGGTTCGTTGTCATCAGCCCGCCGCTCAACAGTATCGCCATTGGGCAGTAAGCCTTGAATCGGCGGTACTTCACTTGGCGCTGGCAGGTAATCTACAACGGCATCCAGCATCAACTGCACGCCTTTGTTTTTGAATGCTGAACCACAAAGTACTGGTACAATCGTTCCCGCAATTGTGCCTTTACGCAGGGCAGTCCGAATTTCCTGTTCTGTAAGTTCTTCGCCCTCAAAGTACTTAGTCATCAGAGCATCATCGGTTTCTGCTGCGGCTTCTATAAGCTTGGTGCGGAATTCTTCTACCTGCGCTTGCAATTCTTCCGGGATATCGGTTTCCTGGATATCAGTACCTTGGTCATTTGCGTAAATATACGCGCGTTGCCCTACTAGGTCAACAATACCTCGGAAGTCATTTTCACTACCAATTGGTAGTTGAATGGCGATCGCATTGGCCCGCAGGCGATCGCGGATTTGGTCGTGAACTTTATAAAAGTTCGCTCCGGTGCGATCCATCTTGTTGATAAAGGCTATCCGAGGAACTTTGTAGCGTTCTGCTTGACGCCACACTGTCTCAGACTGCGGTTGCACGCCGCCCACAGAACAAAATACTGCGATTACACCATCCAACACGCGCATGGAACGCTCAACTTCAATTGTGAAGTCTACGTGACCCGGAGTATCGATAATGTTAATTTGATGATCTTTCCAACTGGTACTGATGGCAGCGGCAGTAATGGTAATTCCCCGTTCCCGCTCCTGCTCCATCCAGTCTGTGACGGCAGTTCCTTCATGAACTTCGCCAATTTTATGAATTATCCCAGAGTAAAATAATATTCTCTCTGTTGTTGTTGTTTTGCCCGCATCTATATGCGCCGCAATACCAATGTTGCGTACTTTCTCTAGCGGGATCGTGCGTGCCACAGCTACCTCCTATAGTTTTTGCCTCATGATATCTTGTATATTACTCTTTGTTAAGATTCTATACTTTTAGGGAAAACCGTCTTTTTGTGTAAATCTACGATATACCGCTTCGGCAAGGCGATATATCGCTTTTTTACTTAGTAACGATAGTGTGCGAATGCTTTGTTAGCTTCCGCCATCCGGTGCGTTTCTTCGCGTTTGCGAATCGCATTGCCAGTTTCGTTGGCAGCATCCATTAACTCATTTGCCAATTTGCTGGCCATTGTCCGGCCTGGTCTGGAGCGGGAATATTGCACTAACCAACGCAGTGCTAGGGTAGTGCCCCGTTCTGTACGCACTTCCATTGGTACTTGGTAGGTTGCTCCACCAACTCGCCGAGCTTTTACTTCTACTAAAGGCGTGGCATTTCGCACTGCTCTTTCAAAGGTTTCCAAAGCACCAGCACCAGTGCGTTCTTCAATAGTTTTTAATGCATCATAAACAATGCGTGCGGCAAGTGATTTTTTGCCATGACGCATGATCCGTCTGATAATCATGCTCACAAGGCGACTATTATATACTGAGTCAGACGGAACTGGGCGCCTTTGAATAACACCACGACGAGACATACTTCACCTTTAATTCGGAATTGGCAACGAAATTATATGCTATCAAACAGCGGAAACTAAAAGCGGTAGAACCCAACCCTCAGACTTCCTCAATTTTTTCACCCGTTGCAGCAAGGCTGACTTATTTACTGCCAATTTTGGATTTTGGATTTTGGATTAAAATTTGATATATATTCCGATCCCAAGGATCTGAAAAAATCAAAAGTCTTTAAGCCTAATTCCCTTGTGGGTTCGACCAATCCAAAAGACGCTCGATAACTCGCTAACGCTACGCTATCGTAAATCTAAAATCTAAAATTGTTTGACTTGCTATCTGCAACTAAATACTCAAGGCGACAAGATTATAAACTTTAATGTTCAGATGAGAAATTAGCTGTATATTACAGGATTTTCCTCCTCAGAACTTCTACACTTGCTCGCTTAGTGTAGATGTAGCTTGCTTGATTTTTTGAAACAGACTTTAGCAGCCTTCATAACTACTGTTAGAACAAAGACGGCGCTCCTTCTTTTGCCCTTCAGCTTTTTTAAGGTAGACGATTAATCGTGTTGGATGCGATTAATCGCCCGATCCTATTTTTTCGCTTCTTTAGGACGCTTGGTTCCATACTTGGAACGGCCTTGCTTGCGGTCTTTGACTCCGGCTGTATCTAGGGTGCCACGGATAATGTGGTATCTCACGCCTGGTAGATCCTTAACCCGACCGCCACGAATCATCACAACTGAGTGTTCTTGTAAGTTGTGACCAATGCCTGGAATGTAAGCTGTGACTTCAAATCCAGAGGTAAGTCTGACTCTTGCTACTTTGCGTAGGGCTGAGTTAGGCTTTTTTGGTGTGGTCGTATATACTCTGGTACAAACTCCCCGACGTTGGGGACATTGTTTCAGAGCCGGGGACTTGGTTTTCTGACGCGCTTGTTCGCGCTCATTTCGTATTAGCTGCTGTATTGTTGGCATGAGTTACAGCGCGTAAAGCTGCTTATGGTCTAAGTTTTAACAAATCCTGATTATATCTTTTTTGACGGCTTTATGTCAATTGCTATTTTTCCTTAGCGATCGAACATCTGTTTTTTGAATTGTTCAATCATTAAGGACTCAAGGAGAAAGAATTGCCACAGCCACAGGTAGCGATCGCCTGGGGATTGTGGAAGCGAAAACCACCACCCATTAAGTCTTCTGAATAATCAACTTTCAAACCGTTGAGGTAATTTAAGCTTGCGGCATCTATGACCACTTGAATCTCATCCAAGTCGAAAACCTGGTCGTCTACTTTTATTGCTTCATCGAAGGACATATCATAAAAGAACCCGGAACAACCACCTGGTTTTACTGCCAATCGAAACAAGACATTTGGCTGCTTGGACTTTATTCGCCCAATCTCACTTACGGCTGCTTGACTCAGATGAATCATGGAACTCGTTTTTTGCAATTGAATACCCCATCTTCCATTTTACAGATAGGTTGACCCTTGCTTGTGTAAAATTCCAAATCACCAAAGGCATGAGCGCGATCGCTATTATTACATTTATAACACTAACATGCTTCAGTCCCCACCTTGACTAGGTAGGGACTTCTGGGGTGTAGTAGTTCGTTTACAAAGACGGTTTACCCAAACAAAAATGTATTCAGTTTTGGGGTTAGAGCTTTAATAGCGTTCTTTTGGTTTTAATCTTTGGTACGGGCATAGTCATCTTGGTAGCGGATAATATCATCTTCTCCCAAGTATTCGCCATTTTGGACTTCAATCAATACCAAGGGGATCACGCCAGGATTCTCTAAACGATGAGATGTACATTGGGGTACATATGTTGACTCATTATTGCTCAGTAGTACTTCTTTCTCACCACAAACTACTCTAGCTGTACCAGAGACGACAATCCAATGTTCGCTGCGGTGATGGTGCATTTGTAGACTGAGGCGGTGTCCGGGCTTAACTTCGATGCGCTTAATTTTGTATCCGCGCCCTTCTTCTAAAACTGTAAAAGCACCCCAAGGACGTAATTCAGTTGCAGCAACGCCCCTGGAAGTTATGTTTGGAGGGAGGTGTAGAGTTTCAGTCTGTGTAGTTTCTTGATATCGAGCCATAGTTACCTCATTTGAAGACATAACAAACCGTTGGTACTCTTAATTATTGATAAAAAAATCTGGCGCTATCTTGCAACCTTGGAAATCAGCAATTTTGTCGCACTTTGATAAACATAGCAAAATCAAACCTGATGGTGTAAACCATTACTACTAAAATTCTGATGTTTACACCAAGTCTTCATCAAGCAAAATGATAGCTTGTTCTAAACTTTAAAAAAGATGGGGCATGGGGCATTGGGCATTGATGATTTAGATCCCTATTCCCTGTTTTCCATTCCCTCATTTTCGTGGTTGTAGGAAAATACCAATTCCGTTGTGAACACGAGCAGCGGTACTGGGCGATCGATCGAGTAGTTGCCCTCCTAAGTAGAGGCTGGTAGAACTACCGCCATCTAAATTTAAAGCATTCACACAGCCCATGAGTTGCATCAATTGAGCATGTTCTGCCAAATTAGGCCCATAACCGCCGACACGATTATGTGTGGCAGTAATCATCAGTGTGCCTGTTTCTGTTGTGCAAATACCGCTACGAATAGCTTTTTCGGCAATAAAGGCATTGCTGAATTTTTCGCCTTTGGCATCAAGAACAATTTGACGATTTTGGACTAATAGCGGCCCAGCACCGATAATGTGGGGATAACGACTAAAATCTGTAGGAACAGTGGTGGTGGAAATACTTACTGTGGTTCCAATAGGTAGCTGGGAGGCAGCACTAGCAGCGTTGGCGCGTAAGGCTAGTAGGTAGCCATCCTGGGGAATGGGAATCGGCGTCTCACCAACTTTGCCGCCTGGTAGCTGATTAATAATTTGATCTTTCTGCACCACTAAGATAATTTCGTTATCCGTTAAGGGCGTGTAAGTTGCTCCCCAAGCTGAGGTGTAACGAGCAATGCCACTTTGAATGTAACCACTGTTGAGAAATAGAATTGGTAAGCGCTGGTCATTTGCTGCAATTAAAGTTTCTTCTAAAGTGAGACGACCGAAGTAAAATTGGCCTGAATTATTCCAAGCGATCGCACCCCGGTTCAAAATCGGGCCTGATAACCACTGATTATCCCGACGAATCGCACCCAATGGCAATTTATTATTACGGTTAAAATAACCACCATTAATTCCAGCTACTGCTAAGTAACGTTGTGCTGTTTGAATTAAGGGAGCAGTACCCGCAAGTCCATCAGGACTAGCCCATATAGGTTTCAATGTTAGCCCAAATTTACGGGGATTAACTTCTAACCAGACCACTGGAAAGCGTTCTGTGCCTAAGTTGACATAATGCTGTCGCCAGTTCAATCCTGGGGCCCAAGTAATATCTCGTTCTTCTAGGGGATCGGGTCGAATATTGATAATCAGGCGATTAGGGTTATCTATAGTACTAAGTTGAGGCGATAGACCAAAGGGAACGCTCAGACTAATAATCGTTTGGTTTTTCACCACCTCTACTTTTTGAATCAGTGGTTCAGGTGCTGCTGGTATTGGTTGTGTTGGTGTAACTGGTAATAATTGTTTGAGCAAGTTTGGCAGCAATGTTGGTGCTGCTGCTGGTGGCTGGGGAGTATAGCGTTCTATCAAAACGGGTTCGGCGATTCCATCAAGAGTAATTGTCCACTTTCGATTTGGTGGTGCAGTGGGTTTGGGAGTTGGCGTGTCTGGATCGGAGGATGGAGTTTGGGGTTTGGCGATCGCTGACCCTTGTACAACTTGCCAGGGAGTGGGACGATCTAAATTGACAAGAATCCGAGTCTGTTGCAAAGGAGTACTTGCCTCTGGAGGTTCCTGACTCTGAACAATATTTGTGATTTGTGTTTTTGGGGTAGCAATCACCAAAGTGTTGCCATTAGCTTGAATTTGCCAGCCAGATGTTTGAGCAAAATTAGTGATATCCAGATAGCGATATGCTCCTAGTAACCTAGTGGCTAATACCAGTGGCTTTGTCACCGACGAAAACCACTGTATTGGTTGCTTCGCTGAATTACTACTGTTTAAGAAATTTACTCCAATTAATTGCCTGAATGCCCCATCACTGAGATGAGTTGTCACCTGTCCAGATTTTCCAGGTCGCTGTAACCAAGTTCCTGGTAAAGTACGACCATTGAGGGAAATTTGATTACCAGAGGATGCCACACCTGTTAAAGGAGGTGCAGGTGACTGTGAGATTAACCTGGATATAAATTTGGCCGTTTTCGGGGATTCTTGGGCGTTGGCAGCACAAGTAGTCGTTAAGCACAGTACTGTTAAAAGTATTGGTGACACAGTAGCCCGGAAGAATCTGCGATCGCCCTTGGCATTTGCAGAGCCATCACTAATCTCTGATTGGCAACAATTCGGCATTTTTACCATAATTTACTAGGTACTTTGGAAAACTATTACCCAAGGTTTAAACTAACCAATTATTTGGAAATATCAAGGAAAGATGACTTTATTTTTGAATAAATATGGTAATCTATATATTGGCTACTTGTCTCTTTTAGACAAACATTAGACACATATTAATTTATTTAGACGCTAAAGCCACTGCAACCTAGTTTTTTAACTCCCAACTAATTCTAACCACACTATATACGGTAGTTTTGGTTATCAAAACTGGATTAAGATATTTAATCCTGCCGATAGTTGCTACTGTTATTACTTCAGTAATGTCTAGTTAATAGTAATACATGCGGCAACTGGTAAGCGGCAAAATTCTAGACAACAAAAATATTTGGGAATTGTCAAATGGGTATATATTGTAATACGCTGATTTTATTGCTGGATCGGGATAACCAAATAATTACTAATTCGTAATTCGTAATTCGTAATTAAAAGGGTACACCAGCTCAGACTCAATTTTTAATTCAATGGTTAACAAAACAATGGAGGGTAGAACCCCTCACTGATTGCAACCACGAATTAAGGTAGCGTAGCGTAAAGCCTTTAGCATAGCTTCTCTAAGAAACGCAAGGCGACTGCTTAGAGTGAGTTCTTGATTGTCACGATCGATTACTAATTATCTGGGCTTTGGCTTAAAAAAATAGTGCAGCGTTCAGTTTTAGTTTTGTTTCAGGTGAGCCGAAATAGGCTCCATGAGTAGCTAGCGTGCATCTGGAAAAAGAAATTGAAAAAATACTTAGCTTCAAAATATAAAAAAGAAACTGTCAGGGCAAAAATGATGTCTTGGCGGAGGTAAGTTGTCTAACACCGCATAAATACATAAAAAACACGCAAACATTTTAACACGGGTTAACTAACAAAGTAAAACCGAAGTTAAAATTTTTTTTCCCTAAATTTCGGTGCTTATATATTTTTCCATCGCTGAATTTAGAAATTTTTTCCCACAATGTAGTGGCAAAATTGGTAACTCAATACTTCAGGAACAGGGTATGAATAATAAACCGATGAATCAAGACCAGAAAATCACAGCGAATATCAACTCAAGAGATACCTATCAGGGGCAAAAGTGGTTAGTAGAAGAACGAGATGCCTGTGGTGTAGGTTTTATTGCTCATCGCCAAAATCATACCAGCCATGAAATTGTCGAAAAAGCCTTAGCTGCTTTAGCCTGCTTAGAACACCGGGGAGGTTGTAGCGCCGATCGCGACTCTGGTGATGGTGCTGGAGTCTTGACAGCAATCCCTTGGGAGTTGTTCCAACAAGACTTTGCCCAAAGGGGGAAGGAATTTCCATCTAGCGATCGCATAGCTGTGGGGATGATATTTCTACCACAAGACCAGCAAGCTGCACAACAAGCGAGGGTGACTGTCGAGCAAGTAGCTGCTGAAGAGAAATTAATTGTATTGGGTTGGCGAGTAGTACCTGTGCAATCTGATTTGCTGGGGGTACAAGCAAGAGAAAATCAGCCCCAGATTGAACAAGTTTTGTTAGCTTCTGTTGACAAAAGCGGTGATGAATTAGAACGGCAGTTGTATATTACCCGCCGCCGAATTAGTAAAGCTGCAACTAACATCTCAGAAGAATTTTATATCTGTTCGTTGTCAAGTCGCACAATTGTCTACAAAGGTATGGTGCGTTCTGCTGTCTTGGGCAGCTTTTATGACGATTTAAAAAATCCAGCTTACAAAAGCGCCTTTGCTGTTTATCACCGCCGCTTTAGTACCAATACCATGCCCAAGTGGCCCCTAGCCCAACCGATGCGGCTTTTGGGTCACAACGGCGAAATCAATACCTTATTGGGTAACATCAACTGGATGATGGCACGAGAAGCTAGCCTGAATCATCCTGTATGGGGCGATCGCATCCAGGAACTCAAGCCATTAGTTCACATTGATAATAGCGACTCAGCTACCCTAGACAACGTAGTGGAATTGCTGGTTTGCTCTGGACGCAGCCCCTTGGAAGCTTTAATGATTATGGTTCCAGAGGCTTATCAAAATCAGCCTTCTTTACGTGAATCTCCCGAAATTGTTGATTTCTACGAATATTACAGTGGTTTGCAAGAAGCTTGGGACGGGCCAGCACTTTTAGTATTCAGCGATGGCAAAAAAGTTGGTGCAACTCTAGATCGTAATGGTTTAAGACCAGCTCGTTACGCGATTACCAAAGATGATTACATTGTTGTAGCTTCGGAAGCTGGTGTGGTGGATTTCCCAGAAGCCGATATTTTCGAGAAAGGTAGACTTGGCCCAGGGCAAATGATTGCCGTGGATTTAGAAAATCATGAAGTGCTGAAGAATTGGGACATAAAGGGGCGCATCGCCAAGCAGCATCCTTATGGAGAATGGCTGCAACAGTACCGTCAAGAATTAAAGTCATTAGTCATTAGTCATCCGTCATTAGCAAATGGTAATGGCAAAGGAGAATTGATAAATGACCAAGGACAATTGACTATTGACAAGCAAAACTTACTTCAGCGTCAAACTGCCTTTGGCTACACCACAGAAGATGTAGAAATGGTGATTCACCCAATGGCGATCGCCGGTTCTGAACCGACTTTCTGTATGGGTGATGATATTCCTTTAGCCGTGCTGTCACAAAAGCCCCACCTGCTTTATGACTATTTCAAACAGCGCTTTGCTCAGGTGACGAACCCGGCGATCGATCCTCTCCGGGAAAAGTTAGTGATGTCTCTGAAAGTTGAACTAGGCGAACGGGGTAACTTATTAGAACCCAAGCCAGAATATGCTCGGAGATTAAAACTCGAATCGCCAGTGTTAACTGATGGTGAATTAGAGGCGATTAAGCTGTCAGGATTTGCCACGGCTGAGTTGTCAACTCTATTTGCGATCGCTAGCGGCCCAGAAGGATTGAAAGCCGCAGTGCAATCTTTGCAAGCACAAGCAGCTGAGTCAGTCCGGGCAGGTGCAAAGATTTTAATATTAAGCGATCAAGCTAATGACAGTCTCAACACAGAATATACCTACATTCCTCCCCTATTAGCAGTGGGTGCAGTGCATCACCATCTGATTCGTGAGGGGTTGCGAATGAAAACATCCCTGATTGTGAATACTGCTCAATGTTGGAGTACCCATCACTTTGCTTGTCTGATTGGCTATGGTGCTGGTGCAGTTTGCCCGTACATGGCTTTAGATACGGTGCGTGATTGGTGGTCCGATCCCAAAACTCAAAAATTAATGGGTGTGCAAAAAATTCCCACCCTCACGTTAGAACAAGCTTTAGGAAACTATCGCAAAGCAGTAGAGTCAGGTTTGCTGAAAATTCTCTCCAAAATGGGAATTTCTCTGCTCTCCAGCTATCAAGCAGCCCAAATCTTTGAAGCCATTGGCATCGGTGGAGATTTAATCGACCTGGGATTCCGTGGGACGACTTCCCGCATCGGTGGTTTGAGCGTTACCGAACTTGCTGATGAAGTGCTTTCCTTCCACGTCAAAGCTTTCCCAGAACTAACGACCAAGAAGTTAGAAAACCTGGGCTTTGTGCAGTACCGTCCTGGCGGCGAGTACCACATGAATAGCCCCGAAATGGTTAAGGCGCTGCATAAGGCTCTAGATGGAAAAAACTACGACCACTACGAAGTTTACAAAAAGCACCTCCAAGGCAGACCAGTAACAGCCTTGCGGGACTTGCTGGACTTCCAAGGCGATGCCCCGTCGGTTCCTCTAGAAGAAGTGGAATCGGTATATGAAATAGTCAAGCGCTTCTGCACAGGTGGCATGTCTTTAGGCGCTTTGTCAAGAGAAGCCCACGAAACTTTAGCGATCGCGATGAATCGCATTGGTGGTAAATCAAATTCTGGAGAAGGCGGCGAAGATCCAGTGCGCTACACAGTTCTAGATGATGTAGACGAGTCTGGTTACTCGCCAACACTACCTCATTTAAAAGGATTGCGAAATGGCGATATAGCTCATAGTGCCATTAAGCAAGTTGCATCGGGACGCTTTGGTGTCACACCAGAGTACCTAGTTAACGCCAAACAAATTGAAATCAAAATTGCTCAAGGTGCCAAGCCTGGGGAAGGTGGACAACTGCCAGGGCCCAAGGTGAGCCAATACATTGCGATGTTAAGGCGCTCCAAGCCAGGTGTGACGCTGATATCGCCACCACCGCACCACGATATTTATTCGATTGAAGACCTAGCACAACTGATTTTTGATCTGCACCAAATTAACCCCAAAGCACAGGTGTCGGTGAAGCTAGTTTCAGAAGTTGGCATTGGCACGATCGCCGCTGGTGTAGCCAAGGCAAACGCTGATATCATCCAAATTTCTGGTCATGATGGTGGTACAGGTGCATCGCCACTCAGTTCGATTAAACACGCTGGTTCACCGTGGGAATTGGGTTTAAGTGAAGTGCATCGCGTCTTGATGGAAAATGGCTTGCGCGATCGCGTGATTTTACGCGTAGATGGCGGACTCAAGAGTGGTTGGGATGTGGTAATAGGTGCATTAATGGGCGGTGAAGAATTTGGTTTCGGCTCCATCGCCATGATTGCAGAAGGCTGTATTATGGCGAGAGTTTGCCACATGAATACCTGTCCTGTGGGTGTTGCTACTCAAAAAGAAGAACTCCGCAAGCGGTTTACGGGAATGCCGGAACAAGTTGTCAACTTCTTCTACTTCATTGCTGAAGAAGTGCGGAGTTTGTTAGCCCGACTTGGCTACCGTTCTTTGTCAGAAATCGTTGGACGTGCAGATTTATTAAAACTGCGCCCAGAGGTAAAACTCACCAAAACGCGATCGCTAGATCTCGACTGTTTACTTCAGCTACCAAATAGCAGAGACAATCGTAGCTGGTTGGTGCATGAAGAAGTCCACAGCAACGGCGTGGTTTTGGATGACAAGTTCCTTGGCGATCCTGACATTCAGGCTGCTATTAGGGATCAGTCTACTGTCACCAAGACTTACCCAATTATCAATACTGACAGAACAGTGGGCACAAGATTAGCGGGTGCGATCGCTTCTCAATACGGTGACAGTGGCTTTGAAGGACAAATTAATCTCAACTTTACAGGTAGTGTTGGGCAAAGCTTTGGTGCTTTCAACCTCCCAGGCATAATTCTCAGCCTAGAAGGAGAAGCAAATGACTATGTAGGTAAAGGGATGCATGGTGGTGAAATCATCATCAAACCTCCAACAGATGCTACCTATAACGCCTCACAAAATGTGATAGTTGGCAATACCTGCCTTTATGGTGCTACTGGTGGCATCTTATTTGCCAATGGTCTAGCAGGAGAACGCTTTGCTGTGAGAAACTCCAAAGGCATCGCAGTGATTGAAGGCGCTGGGGATCACTGCTGTGAATACATGACAGGTGGTGTGATTGTCGTCCTTGGCAAAGTAGGACGTAACGTAGCCGCTGGAATGACTGGTGGACTCGCATACTTCTTGGATGAAGACGACTCATTTCGTGAGTTAGTCAACCCAGAAATTGTCAAAATTCAGCGGGTGATTACCGAAGTAGGTGCAAAGCAACTGCAAGAATTAATCCAAAATCATGCAGAACGCACTGGTTCACCAAAGGCGAAGAAAATTCTGCAAAACTGGCAAGAATTTTTGCCGAAATTCTGGCAGTTGGTTCCGCCTTCTGAAGCTGATAGTCCAGAAGCCAATCCTGAAAAAACAACTGAGTTCAGTTTAGTAAGCAGTCATTAGTAACTATAACCGTTCTCATACTCTGCCTTAAGGCATTCTCCCGGCAAAGAAGTTGCACAAACAGGTACTCTGCGAAAACCCCTTTAGATACCTAAAGCAGTCACCTGAATTTCCCTCTTAAAAAGAGCGTAGGAGAAAATATATTCCCCCTAAAAAAGGGGGAATATTCACTAACTAATTCACAAATGAACTTTAGACTAAGACTACAAAAGTGACCGAGCAATTAAATCCTGTCAAAGTCTAAGTAATAAATTCGAGATCGGCACTGTCCTGAAATCTACCTAATTGAGTATAGAAGGCATTACCTAAATCCTGGTACACTGCACTATAAATGTTTACCAACAAATTAGGATTTGTCTATAAAAATGCTTATAGAAGATCAAGCTCCCGATCGCAAAACGTCTGAAGAAGAACGTTTTCAAGATGATTATTATTCATACTTTGAATCTCCTGAAAATGCTACCCGATACACCCCATCAGTTTGGTATCTCGATCTGGCTTTTAAGCAACGTTCCTTCTCTTTGTTAGATTTGGGATGTGGCAATGGAGCTTTGAACAAATATCTACCTGAGCGATGTGACTACCTTGGGATAGATCATAGTGAAGGTGCGATACAATACTGTTCAAAACTATACCCCAAGCAGAAGTTTATCGCTAAAGATTTATCGGTAGCACTGCCAGAATTAGCTTCGGAAAATCAAAAATTTGATGCCGTTGTGCTAGCTGGTTTGCTATTTCATAATGTTGACAAGGAAACACTAGAAAAAAACGACGATCGAGAACTCGTTCAATTCTGCTTGGATAAACTAATAAGCGACAAAGGATATTTGGTGCTTATTATACCTTTTGCTTATGGCGAACATCCATCTCATAATTTATATGTTCGGGCAGAATGGTTACAAAACTTGCTAGAAAAATTGCTGAAAGTTGTAAAGGCAAAAATTGTTTACGAGAATATTTCTCTGCAAATTGACTTGGACAAAAAAGTTCAACAGCAGAAGACGACTCCTGACTGGTTCGTGCCTGATAGCACTACTGATTATTCCAATAAGTACGCTGGAACATATATGGCAACTTGGACAGTTATAGCCTCTCCATAGCTAGGTTAAACCGCCATCTAAATAACCAAAATTATTCATCAACTTAAAAGTTGATTTTTTTTATTTTTGCACTAGGAACTAGTCTAAACTCTAATCCCAAATGCATCTTATCCACAAAATATAATTTTAGTTGTTAGCCAATTACTATTGAGCAATTGCCCATAATTAATAACTATTACTTTTTGTTAGCAAGCAACTTTTGGTCTGTATCTTCCATTTCTAAAAGTTCTGGAATAGTCACAAAGCGATAGCCTTGCTTTCTAAAGTTGCTAATAATTTCTGGTAAAGCTTGCACAGTTCTAGAACGATTACCACCACCATCATGCATTAGCACAATCCCACCAGGTTTAGAATCTTTAATCACGTTATCGATCAACTTTGGTACAGTTGGTAACTTGTAGTCTGTGGAATCAGCAGACCACATCACCACGGCATACTTTTGTCCTTTTGCATAAGCTGCTAATCCATTGTGCAGATTGCCACCAGGCGGTCGGAAGAGATTTGTTTTAGCACCTGTAACTTGATAAATTAAGTCTGTTGTGCGCTCAATTTCAAAAGCAGCTGCTTGTTGATTAAAGAAGTGATACCAGTGATGCCAAGTATGGTTGGCAATGACGTGACCTTGAGCGACAATCTGCTTTCCTAACTCTGGATAATTTTTTAGGTTCTGCCCGACTACAAAAAACGTCCCTTTGATATTATTTGATTTTAGAATATCTAGCACTTGCCCTGTGGTCTGAGGCCAAGGACCATCATCAAAGGTAAGAGCAATCACTTTCTCACCCTGAGTAAGTTTTGCAGCTTTGATGATTTCCCCTTGAAAGCGTCTTGGTATGGGGTAGGCTAGACCCTTTGTTTGTGCTTCTTGTTGCCACCTTGTAAGCATCTCCGCCTTTAATTTCTCAATGCGCTGCTGAGTTCCTACGTTTGCAGATACATCCTTGATATTTATACTTGGTCTATTCTGAGCATCCGAAGCATTTGGCCTTAGAAGCATCATAAAAGCAAGACTAAAAACACCACCTAAAGCAAGTAGCGCAATTAATATTCCTTCTGGCCACAGAAACGACTTATTATTTTCCACCTCAAAGCTCCTTCAAAGATCGAACCATCACCACGGTTATGACGGTACGTTATAGCACATTTTTATTAGATATTTAGATACCAGTTACTTTCTGGTAATCATGAAAATTGAAATTGGTACTAACGGGAATTCAGAATTGATTAAGAGCGACTATATTGCTTTAACTAAAATCTATATGCTCTCGATTTGGACAGCGTTGAATATACAATACTTGGTACTGTTTAATTTCAACCCAGTTATCAAAGGTAAGCTTTGCGCTTCCACATTCTTACCACTAGCTCTAAGAAGCAGAGGAACACAATCAAATAATTAACCACACCCCAAAATCCTTTTAAATAGGAGTTATGAATTAGTTGCTGTTTTTCAGTTCACCGCTAAGGCAGCATTATCCTTTCAAGTTTTATAGCTTTTCAAATAAGATGAACTCAGTTGTCATACCTACAATTTGTACTTTTAGCAAACTAAAGTTTTTTAGTCAGACTTTCTCACTGTAAAACTGTATAGTTTACAACTTAAGTGAATTGTTTGATTAACATACAAAACTACTTAAAAAGGTAGGGCCTCTTTAAAATAAGACTCTGGCAAACTATTAGTTCTATTCTTGATAAGATATATTTTACTGCCTGTTGCGATTGTTTCCTTTTTAAGAAAAAGTTAAATTTTTAACTGACAGAATGTTACCTTGTACTTTCTATGAAATAGACCAGACGAAAATTGATTCAATATAGTTTCTCATTGGCAAGGGGCATTTATTGTTTCAATCTAGTCACCTTTGACTCATTCAAGAAAAATAATTCTATCAGCAGCTTACTTCTGTTTCGGATGCTGATACTTTAGCTCAAATTGCTAGTAGCCTTCTGTCTGTGAATGTTTTTTTCGATAATTAAGTATGTTTATATCTTAATTAATAGTACAGTTTAATATGCACTGTCACCGTGTAATTACGGAAATTAATTTTGTATATATAGGCAAGTGATTAAAATCACAATATAATACTATTTATCCATTGAAGCAATAAAGCCTATATTTCATCTTTGAAAGTAGTATTTTTGACTAAAAACGCGGTTTTTAACCAAATTTATGCATTTAAAAATACATTTAAATTTTGGCTAAGTTTATGTAATTTTACTTAAAAAGGAAATTTTCTTGTAACTCAACCTCCAGCAAGACAGCCCGACGCTCGTGGACTCGCTAACGCTGCGCTATCTACGTTTTTTCAGTAAAGTGAGGTAGATACTGTCAAACATGAGGTAGACTATTTTGCAACTCACAACCAATTTTCTGTTTAAAGAAAAAACCTACTGGTTGTATCACTTTAGCAGTCTGTAACTAGCCGATCTTGCAGGAAGAAACAAAACTTCCGATTGTCTCATAACTTGCCTTATAATTACAGCAATTAAAATTTTTATTTTTAATAATCTATTTAGCAATCCTAATTATTAGCTTATATTACCTCAGACAAGTCATAGTTTCTTTACAGTACTTTTGCTTATCTTTAGCAAATGGGTAAGTGTATTATTTAATATCTGTATAGGTTGAGCCTAAATCCTCTTTTCCTATTAATATAACTTTTGAGTCAAAATAATCAAGGTATTTGTCTCACTTCTGAAACTGGCTAGAAACTTTTATGATTCCTCACGAAAGTGATGCAAAAAAAGAGCGTGCGTCGTTAAAAGTATGGCGTAGTTGGCAAGAAAATCTGATCTTAATAGCGATCGCACTGTGTTTGGCATTCTTAATCAGGACTTTTATCGCCGAACCGCGCTATATACCTTCTGACTCAATGTTGCCCACCTTACATACTGGCGATCGCTTGGTAGTTGAAAAAATCTCCTACCATTTTCACCCTCCCATAACTGGCGATATTATTGTTTTTCAGCCACCCGCAGAACTACAACGTCGAGGATATCCCAAAGACCAAGCGTTTATCAAGCGAGTTATTGGTCAGCCTGGTGAGGTAATTAGTGTTGCTTCTGGCAAAGTCTACCTCGACGGTCAACCCTTAGCAGAAGACTACATCGCTGAACCTCCAAATCAGCCATATCAACCAGTGAAAGTCCCAGAAGACGAATTTTTTGTTATGGGAGATAATCGCAACGATAGTAATGACTCTCGCTATTGGGGCTTTTTACCCAGAAAAAATGTCATCGGTCGGGCAACGTTTCGCTTTTGGCCTCTCAATCGCATTGGGTTCATTTAATCAGTTTTAGATTTTGGATTTTTCTTTCAATCCAAAATTGCCAGAGTTAGGAGTTATTTTAAGACTTCTAACTTTTAACTTAAAATCTCAAATAATACATTATCTGGGCGATCGCATCACCAGTTAACTCCAGCCGTCGCTGGAAATCAGCCAGGTTACGGTAGGGCCCGGCTGATTGCCGATTTTGCACCACTGCTTCCGCCAGAGACAAATCTATAAATGGGATTTGTGCTAATTTTTCAACGGTTGCTGTGTTCGGGTTGAGTAAATGGGTAGGATTTTCTAAAGATTCGTGGTCATAGTAAATAAAATTCAGCAGAGGCTTTAATGGCTCTAAGCGCGGCGCTGGCATACCCAAAGCCGCAGCGATATCTTCAATACAGTAAAATTTCACACCTGAATGTGAAAGTTCCACAAGCGATCGCGCTTGGTGAATTGACAAACCTGGTAGGCGTAACCAATCATCTACAGTCGCTTGATTAGCATCAATGCGAATACCTAATTGAGCTGCAATCTGAATTTCTTCTCCAGATTGTAGGCGATAGTAGGGATCGTTGAGGAGCTTGGCGCGGAGTTTTTGCAGTCTGGAATTTAAAGGTAGCCAGTTATTCATGATTGTTGCTTACCTTAAGAAATCTGGTCTAGCAATTGGCGGCGCTTTTGCTCAAATTCATACTCTGAAATTAGTCCATCCTGGCGCAGAGCATCTAATTCCCGCATTGCGTCAGCGATCGCTCCTACCTGATTAATCGCCTTTTGTGAAGTCCTTGCTGCTGACTTGCCGAGATTAAAATTACGATCGAAAGCTTCTTCGTCTTGGGCTAAATACCAAACTCCCTCAATCGCACTAGCTACCTTGGGGATCGGCGTCCAGGAAAGCAACACATACAAAACACCCCACAGCGGCTGTCCCAGGTAGAATTTATGTAATCCTGAAATTGTCAGTGTGCCAGAAAAAGCTAAAACAGCGGCAACACTTCGGCTTTTGCGCTTAGTCAACATATTTCTAATAAATATACGAATACCATAGTTCCGACAATAAGACAGCCAAAAGGCACACAGACAATTCATCCCTAACTAAATCTTCCCAGTCCCCAATTCCCAGTTCCCAGTCCCCAATCCCCAATTTGAAGAAATTTGAGTAAGTTTCACATGACTGTGCATTCAGCTTTGATGCTAATTTTAAGTTTTTAACGGATCTAGACTACTACGATGTCACAGACCTTCCTACCGCCAGAATGGCTAAAACAGCTTTGCGATCCTTACGCTGTGCTAGGAATTTCTGTGAGTGCTGACGATCGCCAGATTTTTAAACGCTATCATACTTTAGCGAAACTGCTACATCCCGATCGCTATGCTAAAAACTGCAATCCAGACGAAGAATTAGCAACGGCAATACTTAGCTATTTAATCAATCCAGCTTACGAACAACTCAAAAATCGACACAAGCGCTTGATTGCCATAGCTATGCTGCGATCGGACGCAAGAGTATTACAGCAGCAAGCTTTGTGTGGGCAAAGTGCCATAGCTCAGGAAATTATAGAAATGTCTGCACCGCAAGCAGAATTGTTTTATGAAGAAGCGATCGCTTCCTATGCAGAAGCTCAATACAAATCACTCCATCAGTTTTATCAAGTTACACAACAAATTAGTATACTGAATTTAGTTTACTTACAGTTGCATAAACCTGACTTGTTTCTCCCGCAAAGAGCTGTTCGCATCATCCCCGAAGTAGAAGTCAAGCCAGTTGAATTGACATTTAATGAAGAAACTAATGTCAAACCAGTTTTGACAAATTACGCCCAACGTCACTACCAGCGAGCTATTGAGTACGTCAGGCTAGCCAATTGGGCCCTAGCCGTGCAAGAACTGCGCGATGCCATCAAGTTAGAGCCAAATAACAGCGACTATTATGCTTTATTAGGTTTAGTACCTGGAGTTTAGACTAAAAGCGATATGAGAGAACGCGAATCAAATAGAATTAGAGG